>JAYQGD010000175.1:4545-6038 GCA_038140415.1 Rhodospirillaceae bacterium | reverse complement strand
TGCGGGGCGATGCGCGGGACAAGGCGATGGTCGAACCGCTGGCCAAGAAAGCGGACGTTGTCATTCCCCTGGCGGCCCTGGTCGGCGCACCGCTTTGCGCGAAGGACCCGCTGGGTGCGACTTCGATCAATCGGGACGCGGTGGAGATGCTGCTCGGGTTCCTGGGGAAGGATCAACGGGTGATCATGCCGATCACCAATTCCGGTTACGGTATCGGCGAGTCCGGCAAGTTCTGCACCGAGGAGTCGCCGCTAAATCCGATCACGCTCTACGGCACCACCAAGGTGGAGGCGGAGCAATTTGTGCTGGCCCGGGAAAACGGGATCAGCCTGAGGCTTGCGACCGTATTCGGCATGGCGCCCCGCATGCGGCTTGATCTGCTGGTGAACGACTTCGTCTATCGCGCCGTCAACGACCGGGCGGTGGTCTTGTTCGAAAGCCATTTCAAGCGGAACTATATCCACGTGCGGGACGTGACCAACGCCTTCATGCACGCCATCAACAATTTCGACACGATGAAGGGGGAGGCCTACAACGTGGGCCTGTCCGATGCGAACCTCTCAAAGTGGGAGCTGTGCGAAAAGATCAAGGAGCACTTGCCCGGCTTTGTGTTCCTCGAAGCCCCTATCGGCGAGGACCCTGATAAGCGGGATTACATTGTCTCCAACGAGAAAATCGAGGCGACGGGCTACAAGCCGGCGCATTCCCTTGATGTGGGCATTCCGGAGCTGATCAAGGGGTATCAAATGATCCGCAACCGGGTATACGGGAACATCTAAGGCGCGGAATGACCAAGCTTGCCGACATTGATGTCGTGATCCTGGCGGGGGGCCTCGGCACCCGGTTGGCCGGCGTTGTGTCGGACCGGCCCAAGGTGCTGGCGCCCATCGATGACCGGCCATTCCTGGAGTTTCAGCTTAATTGGATGGCCGGCTTCGGCGTGCGGCGGGTGATCCTCAGCATCGGGTATAAAGCCGACCAGATCGAAGCGTTCGCCGCCAATTGCCGGATCGACGGGCTTTCGGTCGAAACGGTCCGAGAAGCCGAGCCTCTGGGCACCGCCGGCGCGATACGCAATGTTCGCAGCTCGCTGCAGAGTGAGACGGTGATGATCATGAACGGCGACAGCTTTGTCGATGCGCCCCTGGAGGAATTTGTGGCGGACTATGAAAGTTCCGGCGCGGACGCCTCTCTCCTCTGCACCCATGTCGCCGATGCCGGACGCTATGGCTCGGTGGACGTGGATGACAAGGGCGTCATCACCAACTTCCGGGAGAAGAACGACGCAGGGGAGGCGGGCCATATCAACGCCGGGATTTATCTGTTCGGTCAGGCCATGCTGGACCGGATCGATGCCGCGGTGGGACCGTCATTGGAGTGGGATGTGTTTCAAGCTGCGCCGGCCGGCACGCTGCATGGGTTCAAGGGGGACTACACATTTTTGGATATCGGGACGCCGGAGGACTATGCGCGTGCGCCGTCCGTGTTGGGCC
>JAYQGD010000175.1:0-4445 GCA_038140415.1 Rhodospirillaceae bacterium | reverse complement strand
TTTTTGGATATCGGGACGCCGGAGGACTATGCGCGTGCGCCGTCCGTGTTGGGCCCGTACATGACCGAACGAAAGAAGGTGACCGCATGATCATCAGCAAAACCCCCTTTCGCATGTCGCTGTTCGGAGGCGGGACCGACTACCCCGCCTGGTACCGTGAAAACGGCGGGGCCGTGATCGGCGCGACCATCGATAAATACTGCTATCTCAGCGTCCGCTATCTGCCCCCGTTCTTCGAGCACAAACACCGGGTGGTCTGGTCAAATATCGAGCTGGTCAATGACATCGACGATATACGTCATCCCGCGGTGCGGGCCATTCTGGGCGAGATGAATTTTGAAAAGGGATTGGAGATTTCCTACAACGCCGATCTGCCGGCGCGGTCCGGTCTCGGCAGCAGCTCGTCGTTTTCCGTCGGGCTGTTGAACGCCCTGAATGCGCTCAACGGGCAGATGGTTTCCAAGGAAGACTTGGCCAAGGAAGCCATCCGCATCGAGCAGGATGTCATGAAAGAGGCAGTCGGCAGCCAGGATCAGATCTGGGCCGCGTATGGCGGGCTCAATCGGATCGACTTCAACCGGGACGACACGTTTGATGTGCAGCCGCTGATCATGAAGCCGGAAAACAAAAAGGCGCTCCAGGGCTCCCTCATGCTGTTCTTCACCGGCTTCTCCCGCTATGCGTCGCAGATTGCACAGAAACAGATCGACAATTTCGGCAAGAAGCAGAAGGAATTGGCCACTCTGGGTCAATTGGCTAACGAAGTGACCAACATCGTGTCGGGTGGCGGCGATGTGGTCGAACAGATCGGCAATATGATGCATGAAGCCTGGACCCTGAAGCGGGACTTGGCCGATGGTGTCACTACCCCGGCGGTGGACGGGATCTATGAGGCCGGGCGGGAAGCGGGTGCGCTGGGGGGAAAACTGTTGGGCGCCGGGGGCGGCGGGTTTATGCTGTTTGTGGTTAAGCCGGAAGATCAGAAAAAAGTGCGGGAGCGTCTCAAGGACCTGATCCATGTGTCCTTTGAGTTCGACACCGGCGGCAGCAAGATCGTGGTGTTCGATCCGGACACTAACGGCAACGGCCATTAGGCCGGTAAACTTACTTTCTCAAATTTCTCGTCGATGAATTTGACCGTGTAGCGGCTGAGCTCGTCGTAATAGGCGGCGAGTTCTTCCATGCGGTTGAGGCGTATCTCCTCGCTGGCGCCGAAGGATTCGGCCGCGGCCGCCGCGCCGCGCAAAACCTCGAACCTGTCCGCCCGGAATCCGTCGCCGAAACCGATGGTATTGTCCTGCATCGCTGTGGCCATGTGCCCGGCGAAGTGATCATTAAACATAAAGAAACTGTCATCCCGGGAGACCGGATGCGGGATGTGCTGAAACGCCGCGGAGTGAAGTTTGAGACAGGTATGCCCGGCCAACAGGGGCATCATGGGAAACCAATGATCCCAGAACGGCATGCCCAGACAAAACTGCGTTTCATTCCAGACGGGGAGGGTGGCGCGGCCGAAGAAAAACGCGTCGTAGCCGAGCGGGTCCAGGGAGCCTGACGATGCCCCGAAGTCATCCACCTCCGTGCGGGGACAGGCGATGAAGGCGTCCTCTGGTTGGTCATTGACGAAATCCATCACTGTGCCGTTCACGAAGATATCGGAATTGCTGATGCCGAACCGGTCGGCGCCGGACTCCCGGAAATGCTGGAGGATATCGTTGATGTAGATCACCGGCTTGCCGACAGCCAGACGGGCATCGCGAAGCTGGGGAATGAAGTCCACATCGGGGAAATCGCCCGCGAGCCGTTCGATCTCCGCCGGGCTGTTGAGGGAGACAAAGGTCAGTCCGGCCTGCCGCCAGCTTTCCACGGCGCGGCGCTGCACATCGACGCGCCCGCCGGGCGCAATGCTGGTGGCGATCAGGAGGCCGGTCATGACGAGGCACCCAGCCGGGAGATGAGAGATTGCGGGGACATGGGCGACCAGCCTAGATCATTTGCCGCCCGGGTGCAGTCGATTTGAAATCTCGGCGCGTCGGGGTTGGCTATCCCGTTCAGTTCCGAGTTTGAGCCGAGCGTTGTTTTCAGCGCCGCCAAGAACTCCCCGACGGGCAAGGTCTCCGTCAGTCCGAGATTGGCGACCGTGGCGCCGGTCATCGGACGATCCAAGAGTGAAAGCACCAGCGCACGTAAATCATCAATGTGAATGGCGTTATTGAACGGCGTGTCCGGATTAACGAAGTTGACCGGCTCGTCCAGGCGCATTTTGCCGATGACGCCGGTGAGCCAGCCGTTCTCGGTGCCGGGACCGAGCACGCTGGGCAGGCGGAGGGTGACCGACGGCAGCTCAGTGGACACCTTGGCGAGTATGGCCTCGCTTTCGAGCTTGCTCAGGGAATAGGCGTCGGGATCAACGGGCGCCGTCTTCTCGCTCACAACGTCCGCCGTGATCTTACCGTATACCGACATGGCGGAGAAAAAGATGAACCGGCTTGCGCCGGCATTAATCGCAGCATCGATTAGCCGCTTCGTGGCGTCTGCGTTATTCTTCTGAAAGTCCTCGGTGGTGGCCGGCCCGGTGGAAAGCTTGGCCGCCGTGTGGATCACCGCATCGAATTTGGCGGAAAGCTCGGGCGCGGCGGACAAGTCCGCTTCGATCAACCGAACATTGCCGGTGGGTTCTATGCCGGACCAGTCCCGCGCCAGGGCGTGGACCGTGTGCGATGTCTCTTGAAGGGCGTTGAGGAGGTGGCGGCCGCAAAACCCCCGGGCGCCGGTTAGCAAAATCTCCATGATCAGGACCCGGTGGCGATGTGTTCCGCTTCCAGAGCGTCCCGGTAGGCCAGCAGCGCCTCTATCGCACTGTCTTCTGGCATCCACGGGGCGTAGACGGAATCCTGTCCGGGAACAAAGGGGCCGGTGGTGCTTTCGTGGTGGACCACCAAGTCGGAGAGCGGGAAGTCCGCGTGGAAGACCCCGGCGTTTACCCGGTAGATCACGTTGGAAGCGCCGTTTATCACGTGCGCATCGGTTACATTGCCGGCCGCGTCGAACGTATAGACAGCCATCTCACCTTTGATGACATGAAAGGATTTGGCCTTCTGGTCATGCCTCTTCGGCGGATGAGGTTTGTCGCGCTGCTGGCAGATGATCATCTCGTGAAAGGCGGCCTCGGGACCGCTGTGTAGGGAGAGCCGTACATTGTTGCGGGTGTCCTTGGCCATGGTTTCCAACTCGGCGATCAGCGCGCCGTCGACGCAGCCGGCCTCAAGCTTGGAGAAATAACCGATGGATTTGGCGTTCGGATCGCGCCAACAGGTTTCCGGATCGTGCAGGGAAATTTTCGACGGACCGCTCATGCCCGGTCAGACGCCTCAGCCGGTAAACGCCGGTTGCGCCAAGGCGCCCGCCTGATTACCGCCGGCCATCAGGTGCAGCACATTGCTCTGCGGGAAGTGGCCGTCGATCAGATGATCGATGGACAGATAGAACGCGGCGAACCGGTCGGACCAGAAGGGTGAGGTTTCCAGCCGTTTCTGCAGGCGCTGGATGAGCTCGGCGGGCACTTGTCCGCTGCGGCGGTATTCCAGATAGGCCAGGAAGTAGAGGGAGAACCCGTTTTCCGGCGAAATCACATCGGCCAGCACGTTCAGGTGCGCCGTCAACTGATCCATCTGGATCGGAGTGGTTTCCTCGAAGATGCGGTGGAAGTTCAGGTGATAGTTCATGAAGAACCAGATATCGGTGATCTGATCCGGCGTCGGTACAGCATCCGCCGGGATCGACGAGAAGGCCTCGACGAAATCGGCGGTGGCCAAGGTCAGCCCCTGTTCGATCTCCGTCTGCTTGCCGTAAGCGCCGCCGTTGAAGCGCACATCCTTGCTGCCGGTTTCCTGCACCAGGCCTTGGGCGACCATGGCGTCATAGATGGGCGTGTTGGGCAGCGGGTGAAGCTGGCTGATCCGGTACCAGTCGAGATCCATCTCGCGGGCCACGTTGATCGTGTCCAGGATCATGGACATGGTTTCGTTGGGAAAGCCGACCATCAGAAACACGCTGGAATGAATTTGCGGATAGTTGCGCAGCACCTCGGCGGCGGCCAGGAAAGTTTCCACCGTGCCCGGCTTACGCACGGACTTGAGGATATCTTTGTTGCCGGATTCCATGCCGATGTTCAGCGCGATACAGCCGCTCTCGGCGGCGGCGGCGATCACCTCGTCCGTGCAGGAACTGGCGATGACGCCGTTGGTGGCGTCCCAGGTGAGATTCAAGTTGCGCTGCACCATGCCGTTGAACAGGTCGATGGCGCGGGCATGGTCTTTCAGCAGATCATCGTCCAGCCACATGACATGGCCGATGCCATGATCGTTGGCGAGCAGTTCAAGCTCGTCCAGGACGGACTCGACCTCGCGCTGGCGCACACCCATGCCGTTGAAATTGCGCACACT
>JAYQGD010000174.1:0-6065 GCA_038140415.1 Rhodospirillaceae bacterium | reverse complement strand
GCTGCACTTCCTGGCCGTTCATGGATTCAAGCTGGGTTTCAATCCGGTACCGGGTGAACAGAGGAACCGTGTCGTCCTTATACGGCTGCACTTTCTTGGCATGACTGGGCACCAGAACCTTCATCAAGTCCTTGGCCATGCGGTAGCCTTCGTCGCCTTCGACGAATATCTCACCAACATCTTTGCTGTAGGTGTCTCGGAGCGCCCGCTTGATGATGTTGGCTTCCTCATGGATGAGGGCGGGGGCGGTGGATTCCAGTGTCAGGTTTCGAATATCGGTCCACAGCCGGATGAGGTATTCGAAGTCCCGTTTGATTTCAGCTTTGCCGCGATCCGCGCCGGCGGTGCGGACAATGACCGCCATACCGTCCGGGATCGTCAGATCGGAGACCACGGATTTCAGCCGCTTGCGGTCTGCGCCGCTACCGATCTTTCGGGAAATGCCGCCGCCTTTGCCGGTGTTCGGCATAAGCACACAGTACCGTCCCGCGAGAGATAAATAGGTGGTGAGGGCGGCGCCTTTGTTGCCGCGCTCTTCCTTGACCACCTGCACCAGCAAAATCTGGCGGCGTTTGATCACTTCTTGGATTTTGTAGCGGCGGACCGGTTTTTTTCTCCGGTGGGTCTCCACCTCGTCGATATCGTCGCCCCCGACCGTTTCCACGGCTTTAGGCTCGCCACTTTCGCCTTCCGGGGCTTCGTCTTCCCCCTCGACTTCGGCTTCCTCCTCTTCGGCTTCGGCCTTGTGTGCTTCCTCGTCCTCGGCGATCAACTGCTCGCGGTCGGCGACGGGAATCTGATAATAGTCCGGATGAATTTCGCTAAACGCCAGGAAACCGTGGCGATTGCCGCCATAATCGACGAACGCCGCCTGCAAAGACGGCTCCACACGGGTGACTTTCGCGAGATAGATATTGCCTTTTAACTGCCGACGGGCGGATGATTCGACGTCAAACTCTTCGAGTTGATTTCCATCCATTACGGCGACCCGGGTTTCCTCCGGGTGGGCCGCATCGATTAACATTTTCTTGTTTGCCATTGAATTTTAAACTCCTGGACGCGCTCGTCTCTGCTTCATTGAGCAAGGGACGGCGGGTCATTGTGGCGGTAAAACCGATGGCGCCATCGAACCCAGAGCGCATGCCGGCAAAAACCCCCTCGAAGGCTTCGAGCGAATTCAGGCTTGCGTCTGTTCGGGCTGCAGTCATCGGCTATCGTTCAATTTGATACGTAAATAAACTTATCAGTACTTGCGGACACCGGATCAGATACTCAACCAACGATCACAATTATGGAGGACTATCCCCCGGGTGATGCTTCAGTTTGGATACCGATGCGGTATTATTGTCCGCAATTAACATAACGGTAGGTTTTTCATTCGACAATCACAATTAGTCAGTATGCGGAATTAAGTGGTTTGGGGCGTGAGCCGGTCCTGCGTTTATCTAGTTGATCGCAGGGGCGGGCTGACGCTATATCTTGTTGATCTTGGTAAAATTGGGCTCATTTAAACGGAATTGGGGGACGGTCCGCCACGTCGGCGCATCGACCGCGTTTCTGTTGTTTGGATTGTTGGTTTGCAATCCAGTGCCGGGCGGCACGGCCATGGCCGCCGACATCGCCGCCACTGAAATTCGGCTTGGCGATCATCGCACAAAGACCCGGTTTGTGCTCGATCTCTCGGACAAGGTTGATTTCAATATTTTTACGCTGGTGGATCCTTATCGGGTGGTCATTGATCTGCCGGATATCAAATGGCGGGTGTCCAAGAAAAGCAGCGGGCGTAAGACCGGGCTGATTTCCGGTCTCCGTTACGGCAATTTCCGGCCGGGCCGGTCGCGGGTTGTGGTGGATACGGGGAAGCCGGCAAAGGTCTCAAAAGCATTTCTCCTGCCGCCCGCAGAGGGCAAGCGCTACCGGCTGGTGATCGATTTGGTCGGGACGGACCGGGCCGGCATGCTAGCCGGGGCATCGGCCGCACCGTCTTCGGAACCGGCTGCGCAGCAAGAGGCCCGTGCCGACAACGGCCTGCAGGTGGAGCCTCCGGGCCGTAAACCGCAGAAAGACCGCAAGGCCCGCAAAGTCGTTGTGATCGATCCGGGGCACGGCGGCGTTGATCCCGGCGCGACCGGCAGCAGCGGCATCTTCGAGAAAAAGATCACCTTGGCGATCGCTAAGCAGATGAAGCTCCATTTGGACAGTCTTGACCGCTACACTGTGTATCTGACCCGATCCAATGACAAGTTTATCCGGCTGCGTGATCGGATCGCCATCGCCCGCGCCAAGGGGGCCGATCTCTTCATTTCGTTGCACGCCGACGCAATTAAGAGCCGCAAGATCAGCGGTATGTCGGTCTATACTCTGTCGGAGCGGGCCTCGGATAAGGAAGCCGCCGCCCTGGCGGAAAAGGAAAACAAGGCTGATCTAATCGCCGGCATGGATCTCAATGACAACCCGCCCGAGGTCGCCAATATCCTGATTGATTTGGCTCAGCGGGAGAGCATGAATGAATCCTCCAAGTTCGCCGGTGATCTGGTGAACGAGCTGCGCAAGGTCACCAAATTGCTGCGCCGCACCCACCGGTTTGCCGGCTTTGCCGTGCTGAAGGCGCCCGATGTTCCGTCGGTGCTTATAGAATTGGGCTTCCTGTCTAATCCGAAGGATGAACAGGCGTTGCGGAGTCCGAACCATCAAGCGCGCCTCGCCGGGGCGTTGGGGAAAGCGATCGACACCTATTTCGAACGGGTCGAGCAAGCCAACCGATATTGATAAAGACTTCCGGGGATGATTTAACAATCCGGCTGGTGGGCTTGGTTGTCATAAACACGCCACATTCCATATATACTTGATGACCGAGGAGACCGGTACACCTCGAACCGGCGATTGGCGGCATGCTGCGCACATTTGTTATTTTGATTAGCCTTATCTTCCTGGCGCTTGTCGGCGCTGCGGGCGGGGGGTTCTATATCTTCTATCAGTATGGCCGCGGCCTACCGGATTATTCCCAGCTGGCGGATTATGAACCGCCGGTCATGACCCGGGTGCATACGGGCGACGGCCATTTGCTGGTGGAGTACGCCACCCAGAAACGGGTGTTCGTGCCCGGCGCGGCGATGCCCCGGATGGTCAAGCAGGCTTTCTTGTCGGCGGAAGATAAAAATTTCTATTACCATCCCGGCATCGACCCGATGGGCGTCGCCCGCGCGGTGCTGACCAACATTAAGAACGTGGCTCAGGGGCGGCGTCTGGTAGGAGCCTCCACCATCACCCAGCAGGTGGCCAAGAACTTCCTGCTGACAGCGGATGTGACCTTTGAGCGGAAGATCAAGGAAGCGATCCTAGCCTTCCGGATCGAACGGGCGCTGCCCAAGGATCGCATTCTCGAGCTTTATCTGAACGAGATTTACCTGGGGTTCGGCTCCTACGGTGTTGCGGCCGCCGCCTTGAACTATTTCAACAAGTCTCTTGATCAGCTGACGATCGCCGAGGCCGCATATCTGGCGGCGCTGCCCAAGGCGCCCAACAACTATAATCCGTACAAGAAACCCAAAGCCGCCCGCGGCCGCCGGGACTGGGTAATCGGCCGGATGCTGGAAGACGGCGTGGTCTCCAAAGAGGATGCCGATCATGCCACATCCCAACCGTTGCTGACCAGGAAGCGGGAAGAGACCGAATTTGTTCAAGCCCAGTACTTTGCCGAGGAAGTACGGCGCGAGTTGGTGGACCGCTACGGCGAGGAGACCCTTTACAAAGGAGGCTTGTCGGTCCGCACCACGCTGAACACGGATTTCCAGTCTTACGCGGTGGAGGCGCTCCGGAACGGGCTTCGCGCCTATGACCGGCGGCACGGATGGCGCGGCCCGATCGCCACTGTCGACGTCAAACTAGGCTGGGTCCATCAATTGCGGGGCGTTGAACCGCCCAAGGGCATGCATGAGTGGAAACTCGCCGTTGTCCGTGCGCTGGAACCCGGACAGGCGGCCATCGGCATTGAAGACGGTAGCCTGGGCACGATCCCGCTAGCCGAGATGCGCTGGGCCCGTAAGTGGCTCAAAGGAGAACATTTGGGCCCAAGCGTGAAAAGCCCGGCCGATGTGTTGAAAGTGGGCGACGTCATAGCCGTGGAGAAGGTGGAGAAGGACACAACGGGTGCGGCCTATCCCGCCAACAGTTACGCGCTCAGGCAGATACCGGAAATTGAGGGCGCGCTGGTGGCCATGGACCCGCATACCGGACGGGTTCTCGCCATGACCGGCGGCTATTCTCATAACAAGAGTCAGTTCAACCGAGCGGTGCAGGCGCGCCGTCAGCCTGGTTCCGCCTTCAAGCCGTTTGTCTACCTGGCCGCCCTGGACAAGGGGTTTACGCCCTCGACGCTGATTTTGGACGCGCCCTTTGTCATTGATCAGGGGCCGGGACTGCCCAAATGGCGGCCGGCCAACTATACGAAAAAGTTTTACGGTCCCAGCACCATGCGGCTGGGGATTGAGAAATCCAGAAACCTCATGACGGTCAGGCTGGCCCAGACTGTCGGCATGGAAGCGATTTCCACGTATGCCAAGCGGTTCGGGATCGTCGATGAAATGCCCAAGCAGTTGGCCATGTCCTTGGGGGCGGGCGAAACCACGCTGATGCGCCTGACCACGGCTTACGCCATGCTGGTGAACGGCGGTCGGCGGATCAAGCCGACCCTGGTGGATCGCATCCAGGACCGGCATGGTAAAACCGCTTTCAAGCACGATAATCGCATCTGCCCGAAATGTCAGGCCGACCACTGGATCAATCAGACGGTGCCGCAAATTCCGGAAACCCGGGAAACCGTGACGACCCCGGCCAGCGCCTTCCAGATGGTGTCCATGCTGGAGGGCGTCGTGGAACGCGGCACTGGTCGGCGGATCAAAGCGATCGGCAAGCCGCTGGCCGGTAAGACCGGTACCACAAACGATGCGGTGGATACCTGGTTCATGGGCTTTTCACCCGACATTGCCGCCGGCGTGTTCGTCGGCTTCGACCAGCCGCGATCCCTCGGTAAGCTGGAGCAGGGCGCCAGCGCCGCCGCGCCGATCTTCAAGGAATTCATGGAAAAGGCCTTGTCCGGCAAACCGGCGATCCCGTTCCGGATTCCGCCGAGCATCCGCCTTGTTCGGGTTAACAGTGAAAGTGGCCGCCCGGCCCAGCCCGGTGAACGGCGGGTGATCCTGGAGGCGTTTAAGCCCGGCACCGTGCCGGTCGGCAAACAGGAAGTCCTCAGCGGAATCGGCGTTTCCGAAGCTTCTGCCCCTGCGCCGACGCAAGGCACCGGCGGGCTCTATTAGCCCTCTTGCTCACGACCGGCGAACCGCTTAGAACCCCAAATACCGTTATTATTGCGAGTTTTCTCACATTCTTCGGGAGTTGTCCCAGCATGCGCGCCGAAATCGAATCCCAAGTCGCCGAGATCAAGCAGTCGCTTGAACTGCTGAGGAGGCGCCTTTGACTACGACGCTGCTGTAAGGAAGCTGGACGAGTTAAACTCGCTCGCCGAGGATCCTAAACTTTGGGACGATCCGGATCGCGCACAGAAAGTGATGCGCGAACGGACCCGGCTGGAATCCGGCATTCAATCGGTCGACGAAATCGCCCGAGACCTCCAAGACAATGTGGAGCTTATCGAGCTCGGTGAAGCCGAAGGCGACAGCGATGTCGTGATCGAGGCAGAAACCGCGCTCGGCCAATTGGCGGGCAAGGTCGACAAGGCGCGCATCCGGGCGCTGCTGTCCGGCGAGGCGGACGGCAATGACTGTTATCTCGAAATTCATGCCGGCGCCGGCGGCACCGAGGCCCAGGACTGGGCGCAAATGTTACAACGCATGTATACACGCTGGGCCGAGAAGCGGGGCTACAAGCTGGAGTGGTTGGAAGAAAGCCTGGGCGAGGAAGCCGGGATTAAATCCAGCGTGGTGCTGATCAAAGGTGAAGAGTCTTACGGCTGGATGAAAACCGAAAGCGGCGTGCACCGTCTGGTCCGGATTTCGCCCTATGACGCCAGCGCCCGGCGGCACACCAGTTTCGCCTCGGTCTGGGTC
>JAYQGD010000173.1:0-6071 GCA_038140415.1 Rhodospirillaceae bacterium | reverse complement strand
CCTTTGACATGGACCCGTATACGGCCCTCGCCTTCATGATCGGGCTGTCAGCCGTCGTGGTCACCTCCGACACCATTCCGGCAATTCTGTTCGGCGTACCGGGCACGGTCGGCTCAGCCGCGACGATCCTGGACGGCTATCCCATGGCTCGAAAGGGCGAAGCCGGACGCGCGTTCGGGGCCGCGTTTACCGCCTCCTTACTCGGCGGGCTGTTCGGCGCGTTTTTGTTGGGCGTAAGCATCCCCATCCTGCAGCCGTTCATGCTGAGCGTGGCGTCGCCCGAACTCCTCGCCTTCTGTATCTTCGGGCTGTCGCTGGTCGCCGTGCTGGGCGGCGGCGCACCGGTCAAAGGCTTTGTCGCAGCCACCGCCGGGTTGATGCTGGCCATGATCGGCGAGGATATCAACACGGCCACGTCCCGGTTTACCATGGACACGGTTTACCTGTCCGACGGCCTACCGGTGGTGCCCATTGCGCTGGGCCTCTTCGCCATCCCGGAGATCGCCGATCTGGTCATCACGCGGGCCAAGATCGCCGGCGACAACAAGATCGGCTCCAAGTGGAGTCAGCTCCAGGGCGTGAAGGATGTTCTCACCCGGCCGTTCCTGTTTCTCCGCTGTTCCTTCATCGGCTCGCTTCTGGGCGCGATCCCCGGCCTGGGCGCAGCGATCATTGACTGGATCGCCTACGGACATGCCGCGCGGTCTGAAAAGGGTGCGGATGAAACTTTCGGCAAGGGCGACGTGCGCGGCGTGATCGCTTCCGAGTCCTCCAACAACGCCAAGGAAGGCGGCGCGCTGGTGCCGACCGTGGCCTTCGGCGTGCCCGGCTCCGCCTCCATGGCCTTATTGCTGGGCGCGTTCCTCATCCATGGCCTAATCCCGGGCCCGGAAATGCTGAGCACAAGGCTCGACATCACCTACACGCTGGTCTGGTCCATCGCCATCGCCAACATCCTCGGCGCGGGCGTTTGTTTTATCTTCGCCGACCAGCTCGCCAAGATCGCGCTGATCCGGATCGTCATCCTGGCGCCGGTGGTCCTCGCCATCACCTTTATCGGCGCCTATTCCGCCTCCCGCTCCTGGGGGGATATCGTGGTCATGCTGCTGGTGGGGCTTCTCGGCTGGCTGATGAAGCGCCTGGGCTGGCCGCGCCCGCCGCTGATCCTGGGATTTGTCCTCGGGGTTTTGGTCGAGCGCTACATGTTCCGCTCGGTCAGCAGCTATGGCTGGGACTGGCTGTCGCGCCCGGTGGTGATTGCCGTGCTGATCCTCACCTTTATCGGCATCGCCCGGCCGCTCTACAAAAAATGGCGGGAACGGCAGGCGAACCCGACCCCGCTCACCTTTAAATTTACCGGCGTCACCCTCTGGCCGGATACCCTGTTCGCCCTCGTCCTGGCCGTCATCTTCGGCTCTTGCCTGGTCATCGCCCGGGACTGGGAGTTCCTCGCGCGCCTCGTGCCGCAGGTGATCGCGACAGGCGGACTGGTCTTCTCCCTCATGGTGCTGGTAGGCCGGATGTTCGAGTTCACCGCCGCGCCGCCGGACAAACCCAAAGTCTATATGGATATTCAAGCGGACTATGGCGATCTCACCATGGGCGAAGTGTTCCGCCGGTTCGGCCGGTATTTCCTGTGGGTGGTCCTGCCCCTGCCCGTGGCCATCGGCATCGGTCTCTTACCGTCGCTGTTCCTGTTCCTGATCGGCTTCATGAAGATCGAGGCCAAGGAACGCTGGCCGATGATCCTGGCCGTCGCCGTCGCCGTCATCGCCTTTTGCTATGTGCTGTTCCACCTGGTGCTGCACATCCCCTGGCCGCAGTCCTACCTCGGGGATGTGCTCCCGGCGCTGCGGTCGAACCGCTATTTCAACCTGTTCTAGCCGTCGATGGAGATAAACAGTTCGTCCAGCGGGATGGGATCGGCAATCAGTCCCTGATCCACCATATAGGTGACCAGCGCCTCCAAGGTCGGCCGGTTGGCTTCGATCCCGTAGGGCCAGGGATCGCCGTCGAACACCTCGTCGATCTCGTCCAAGTCCGCACGCAGGAACGGCAGCATATACCGCGATGAGCCCGAATAGCGGAGCTTCTCCAGCGCGAGGTCCTTGGACTTGGTGAAGGCCTCATAGAGCGGCTGCGCGATCCACGGGTTGGCCTCGTAGATATCCCGCTTGATCGCCAGGACATGCATGATGGGATGGATTTTCGTACGTTGGTAATAGTCCCGCTCCGCCGCCCGGTAGTCGGGGAACAGCCGCGCCACATCGGGATGGGCGCCGAGACTGTCCGGGATGGTGGAACCGATGGTGGCGTCGATCTCGCCCTCCGCCAGCAACTGGCTCAGCGGCTTGCCCGTCTCGTTCACTTCGATGTTTATGTCTTTCAAGAGCGGCGGCGCGCTTGGGTTGCCGTGAGAACCGGTATAGTTGACCGAGCCCTGCACCCACTGGATCGTATCCAGATCGATGCCGCAATCATGCTGCATAAAACCCCGGTTAAAGACCGCGGCCGTCATGGTGTAGAGCGGCACGCCGATGCGCTTACCCGCCAGGTCGGCGGGCGCGTTGATGCCTTTTGTCGTATTGATGCAGATGAAGCCGTGGCGGAACAGCTTGGACGGAAACACCGGCAGCGCCACAAACGGGCAATCTCCCCGCCCCCGCTGGCTGATATACTCCGAGGCCGAAAACTCGGCCATGTCGAAGGCCAGCTCCCCGGCCATGCGATCAAAGATCACCCTCGGGCTGTCCTCCACTTGGAACTGCAGATCGATCCCCTCCGGCGAGACGTCGCCGGTGTAAAGCGCCAGCATCCGGTCGTAGAGGCCGCAGGCGAAATTCAGTTTGAGATCAGGCATAGCGGTTCTCCGGCCGGGGCAGACCGAGCCGGTCGCGCAACGTGCCCTCTGTGTATTCCGTTTGCATCAATCCCCGTTCGGCCAGGATCGGCGCCACCAGCTCGACGAAATCGTCCAGACAGCCGGGAATATAGGGCGGCATGATGGTGAACCCGTCGCAGGCGCCAAACTCGAACCATTCCTGCATATAATCGGCGACGCGCTCGGCGGAACCGTGGATCGTGTTCTTGCCCCGCGCGCCCGCCGCCCACGCGCCCATCTGGCGTACCGTCAGCTTTTCCCGCCGGGCCATCTCCAGCAGGCTTTCATAATGGCCAACGCTCCCTTGCGGGCCCGGCAGAGGATCGGGGAATTCCTTATCCGGATCAAACTGGCTCAAATCCATCTTCATCATGGACGACAAAATCTCCCGGCCGACCATAGGATGGATGAGGGACTGGACGTAGTTAAAATCCTCCTCCGCCTCTTCGTCGGTCGCTTTCACAAACGCGCTGAGCCCCGGCAGGATGGTCAGGTGCGACGGATCGCGGCCGTACTTGGCCATCCGCCCCTTTACGTCGTCATAATATTCCTTGGCGGTTTCCTTGTTCAGGTGCGGACTGAAGATCATTTCCGCGTGGGCCGCCGCCAGTTCCCGGCCCGGATCGGAGGCGCCGGCCTGGACAATCACCGGATAGCCCTGGGGCGGACGGGCCACATTCAACGGCCCCTTCACGCTGTAGCGGTCGGATTTGTAGTTGAGCGTGTGCATCTTGCCGGGCTCGAAATAGAGACCGCTTTCCCGGTCACGTAGCCAGGCGTCATCCTCCCAACTGTCCCAGAGGCCTTTGACGATCTCCACCACCTCGCCGGCCCGGTCATAGCGGTCGCCGTGTTCATAGGCCTGCGGCTCGCCGAAGTTCCGGGCCTCGCCGTCATTGACCGAGGTCACCACGTTCCAGGCGGCCCGGCCTTTGCTGATATGATCCAACGACGCGAACTTGCGGGCGATGTGGAACGGCTCGTTCCAGCTGGTGGACGCCGTGCCCACCAACCCGATTTGCGAAGTATGCATAGCCAGGGCGGAGAGCAACGTGAACGGCTCGAACCCGGCAACGAACTGCACTGACCGGCTGACCGCCTCGATATGCGCCTCCCGCACACAGAGCCCGTCGGCCAGAAACAAGACATCGAACTTGGCGTCTTCGGCGGTCTTGGCGATCTCGATGTAATGATCGACATTCACATGGGCGTCGGCTTGCGCCCTCGGATGCCGCCAGGACGCCACGTGATGGCCCGTCGGATTCAAATACGCCGCCAGCTTCATCCGGCCCTGTGCCGCCATCGTTCCCCTCCCCGTTCAGGCGTTTGCAGCAATGAGGGTACGCAGTCAGCCGGGAGACGGAAAGGGGAATTTGAGACCGGTTGGCGGCAAATATCCGGCGGTGATACACTTCACGCTGATGCTGCAGCCACAGTGAATAGGAACCCGACCATGATTCTTCGTGCCGCCGGAAGCCATCTGACGCTGATGCTGATCACCCTGGCCATTCTGATCGGCAGCTTCGGCATCATGACCCAGCAGGTCGAGTTCCTGGGCTCCAGCCACCAATGAATTTCATTCCGGCGGAAGTGAACCTGGAGGATGACATCGCCATATTGCTGGCGGCCTACGGCGTGTTTTTGGAACACCGGCGCTATCTTCTGGATATGATCTACAAAGACGGCTTGCCGCCGGCGATTGAGGCGTTCGACGACTATTCCCACCAATTCGGCGTCCTGATGATCCTGGTCGCCGTGCTGCTGGTCGCGCTTGATTTGCTGTTTCTGGCGCTGAGCACCTGGGGGATAACGTTCCTCTCCCTCAAGTATCTCGAAATCTCGCTCTTATTTTTAATCAACCTGCTGGCCTTCGCCATGCTGGCCAACTATGGCCGCCGGGCGATCAAGGCCTATGGGGAAGCGACGCCGGCTTAGGCTTCGCCTGTTTAGTAGCCGGCCTCAAGGTCAACCAGTTGCGGCAGCGGCTCGCCCGCCTCGAACAGTTTGACATTCGCGGTGATGGCCGGCGCCAACTGTGACACCGGCGGCCGCCGCGCGATGTGCGGCATGATGTTGATCTTGGGATGTTCCCAGAGCGGGCTGTCTTCCAGCAACGGTTCCGGACTGGTCACATCCAGGGTCGCGCCGGCGAGATGACCGCTGTCGAGCGCCGCCACCAAGTCTTCTTGCACGACGTGATCGCCCCGGCCGAGACTGATCACCATCGCGCCTTCCGGCAGCATGGACAAGGTCTTGGCGTTGAGAATGCGGTCGGTCGCCGCCGTCAGCGGCAGCAGGCAAACCACGATATCCGTCCGGTTAAGGAACGGCTCCAATCCGGCCTCGCCGTGGAAATTCTCCACCGGCGCACCTTCCCGGGGCGTGCGGGTCCAGGCCGCCACATCAAAGCCGATTTCCTGCAAAATGCGCGCGGGCTCCTGCGCCATGGTGCCGTAGCCCATGAAGCCGATCCGCCGGTCTTCCTGGCGGACCTGTGGCAGGGGCTGCCAGACTTTCTCCTGCTGCTGCGCTTTGTAGGCCGCCAGTTGCCGGTGATGACGCAGCACGTTGGTGATCACGTATTCGGTCATCATCGGATCGCCGCCCACCGGTTCCAGCTTGGTCAGCGGCACCTTGGGCAGGCGGGGATGTTTGGCGAACCCGTCCACACCGGCCTGGCGGGTCAGCATCAATTTCAGATTGGGGAGGTCGGGCAGCGCATCGAAGTCGGGGCGGCCGAACGCCAGATACTCGATATCCGCCACATCGCCGGCATCGGGCATAAAGCGGATGTCCAGGTCCGGCAGGTCCGCATTGATGGCTTGCCGCCAGTCCTCGGGCTCCCCGGTCATCAGGTTCATGATCAATAAGGCCATCGCTCGCTCCTCCCGTTGCGTTCTTCCCTCTAGCCTCTATCAGTGCAAGGGGAGGGGCTCAAGGGATAAGGGGCGGGAGGATCAAGTGCTCGGGCTCCCGAGCAAAAGCCAGAGGGATCAAAATTCCTCTGTGTTCGGTTCCCGTCAGGACGAAGATGCCTCGATCTTATGAAGCGCCAACCCCACGGGAGACAGAAAGTGATTACCCTCGATTGACCTGCCCCTGTTGATTGGTCCGGTTTGAATGTTAGTGCATGTGGTTTCTCCGGTCCATGGTCACGATGGTTTCCGGTGCTGGTGGCCTGTATCCCAAT
>JAYQGD010000172.1:0-6110 GCA_038140415.1 Rhodospirillaceae bacterium | reverse complement strand
CCCGGCAGGCCGATGCGCAGGAGCTGCGGCGTGTCGGCAAAGGGCCGGACCAGAATGCCGCGATGGCCCAGATGCGTGACAAGCCCCTCCGCCTCGCGGTGCTGCACCAGCCGGAACAGGTCCGTCCCGCCGACGATGTCAAACCCCGATTGCCGTAATACGGCGTCCAGTGAGGCGCGAGCCGCCGACAGACGTGTCCGAGTCTCCGCAATCCAATCCGTATCACCAAGCGCCCGCGTGCCAAGTTCCAAGGCCGCGCCGCCGACGGCCCAGGGACCAACGGCGTCCACCAGCCGGTCAATCAAACCATGGCTGCCGACAACAAAACCGAGCCGCACGCCGGCCAGACCGAAGAATTTGCCGAAGGACCGAGTGATGACAAATCCCTCGCGCCCGGCATGTGGAACGGCGCTGACGTCCGGCACGGTGTCGGCAAACGCCTCGTCCACCACCACCCATCGGCCGTCGTCCGAGGCATCCCCCGACAACGATAAAACCTCATCCGGTGTCAGGCACTTTCCATCCGGGTTGTTGGGATTGCAGATGACGGCCACGTCAGCCTTCTGCAGATTTTCCGGATCGTCCACCTCCTCCACCGAATGCCCGGCGGCGCGCCAGGTCCGCGCATGCTCGCTATAGGTCGGTGACAGAACGGCGATCTTGGCCGGCTCCCGCAACCTCGGCAGCCATTGCAAGGCGGCCTGACTGCCGGGCAGGGCCAGAATGTGCGCCTCATCGGGCACGCCATAATAACCACGGGCCGCCAGCAAAAGCTGATCCACCTCCCGTTCGGTGGGCAGCCGGTGCAGCAGTTCGGGATCAACATCCACATTCGGATAGGCGAACGGATTGATGCCCGTGGAAAGGTCGAGCCAGCCGTCCGTTGGCTTGCCGAACAAGGCCTCGGCCGCCGCCAGATTGCCGCCGTGATGGGTGAGATCGGTTGTCATGGGCCGCCAGTCTAGGGAGTGAATTTATCCGCCGCCAGCCCTATCGGGGCAGCACCAGGATCGCCCGGAAGTCGTTGACGTTGGTATAGGTCGGCCCGGTGATGATCAAATCATCCAGCGCCTGAAAAAAGGAATAGGCGTCGTTATTGGCGAGAAACGCTTCCGGGTCCAGGCCGGCGGCGGCTGACCGCGCCAACGTGTCCGGCCCGATATAGGCGCCGGCATTGTCTTCGCTGCCGTCGATCCCGTCCGTATCGCAGGCGATGGCATGAATGTGCGCCGCGCCGTTCAGCCCTAACAACACACCCATCAGAAACTCCGTATTGCGGCCGCCCTTGCCCGCGCCGCTGATGGTCACCGTGGTTTCTCCACCGGACAGGATGACGCAGGGCTCACCTTGCGCCAGGGCTTGGCGGGCGTGATCCTGCCCGACCTCCCGCGCTTCCCCTTCCAAGTCATCACCCAAGACGATCGGCGTGGTGCCGGCGGCTTTTGCGGCTTCGGCCGCCGCGTCCAGGGACTGCCGGGCGGCGGCGATCACTTTGACCTCGTTGCCGTCGAAGGCGGGATCGTCGGGCCCGGGCGATTCATCTTCAGCCGCCTCGAAATGGCGTTTCACCGAGGCCGGCAGATCGAGATCATACTTGGCGACGATCTTCGCCACGTCGGCGAAAGTGGATTTGTCCGGCACCGTGGGTCCCGAGGCCACCACTGACGGATCGTCGCCCGGCACGTCGGAAATGATCAGCGAGACCAGCTTGGCCGGGGCACAGGCGCGGGCCAGGCGGCCGCCCTTGATCGCCGACATATGCTTGCGGATCGTGTTGATCTCGGAGATCGTCGCGCCGCAGCGCAGCAGCATGGCGTTCACCGCCTGCTTGTCAGCGAAAGCGATTCCGTCCGCCGGCAAGGTCAACAGCGCCGAACCGCCGCCGGAGATCAGACAAATCACCAGGTCATCCTCGGTCAGACCTTCCAGCCGGTGCAACATCTCCCGCGCCGCATCCAACCCCGCCTGATCCGGCACCGGGTGTGACGCCTCCACGATGTCGACCCGGTCACACGGCAGGCTAAAGTCATATCGCGTGATCACCAGCCCTTCCAACGGGCCGTCCCAATGGCCCTCCACCGCCGCCGCCATGGCCGCCGACGCCTTGCCCGCGCCGATAACAATCGTCCGGCCCTTGGGCCTGGCGGGCAGGTTCGCCGGCACGCATTTTTCCGGCAGCGCCGCCGCCACGGCCCGGTCAAACAAGTGCCGCAGAAACTCTTTCGGGTGCTGTTCCATACAGGCGTTTTACCCTGTCGAAACGACGCTGGCGAGCAGCCTGACGTGCCGGGCAAAATGCGTGATTGCATACGATTAATCGGTTAGGATACGGCGCGCATAAAAGAACAAAGAATTCGGGGCCCAAAAACCATGGAACGATCATTCTCAAAGGAAATTGAGCTGCTGCGGCTCGGCGACGGCGACACCTTCCAGGGGGAAGGTATTCTGGCCGTGACCAAAGCGCTGCTGCAGTCCGGCGTCGCCTATGTGGGTGGCTATCAGGGCGCGCCGGTGTCGCACCTGCTGGACGTGCTGGTGCAGGCCGAAGACCTGATGGGCGAGCTCGGCATCAATGTCGAGGCCAACTCCAACGAAGCCTCCGCCGCCGCCATGCTCGGCGCGTCGATCAACTATCCGGTCCGGGGCGCGGTCACCTGGAAATCCGTGGTCGGCACCAATGTCGCCGCCGACGCGATTTCCAACCTGGCCTCCGCCGGCGTCATCGGCGGGGCAATGATCATCTCGGGCGAAGACTACGGCGAAGGCGCCAGCGTTATCCAGGAACGCACCCACGCCTTTGCGCTCAAGTCCACGCTGTGGATGCTCGATCCCCGTCCGAATCTGGAGTCCATCGTCAACATTGTCGAGAAAGGCTTCGAGCTCTCGGAGATTTCCAACACGCCGGTGATGCTGGAACTGCGCATCCGGGCCTGCCACCTGCAGGGCGAGTTCAAGACCAAGAACAACACCCCGCCGCCCCTCAGCACCGTCCATAAGGCGGACGAACCTGCCGCGTTCCTGTATGACCGGCTGAGCCACCCGCCGGTGACCTTCAAGCAGGAAAAACACAAGGTCGAAAACCGCCTGCCCGCCGCCCGCAAATTCATTCAAGACAATAAGATGAATGAATTTTTCGACGGCGATCTGTCGCAAATGGGCATCATCGTGCAGGGCGGGCTCTACAACACGCTGATTCGGCGCTTGTCCAACATGGGTCTGGCCGATCCGTTCGGCAACAGCCGCATTCCGCTCTACGTCCTGAATGTCACCTTCCCGCTGGTGCCGGAAGAAGTGACCGGCTTCTGCGCCGGCAAGGACAAGGTCCTGGTGGTCGAGGAAGGCAATCCGGAATTCCTCGAACAGCAAATCGGGCAAATCCTGCGCCGCGCCGATCTGCAGACCAAGCTGCACGGCAAGGACGTCCTACCGGAAGCCGGCGAGTATTCGGCCGAGGTGCTGGATCAGGGACTGATCGACTTCCTGGGCGAGTTCGACGGCCACCTGCCGGCCGAGATTAATGTGGAGAGCCTGCGCGACCAAGCAGCCAAGGTGCTGGACGCCAAGGCCTTCGGCCAAAGCAAAATCGGCGATCATCTGCCGCCCCGGCCACCGGGATTCTGCACCGGCTGTCCCGAACGCCCGGTGTTCTCGGCGATCAAATTATTGAAGGAAGAGATCGGCGAAATTCATATCTCCGCCGATATCGGCTGCCACGCGTTCGGCACGTTTGCACCGTTCAGCATGGGCAACTCGATCCTCGGCTACGGGATGAGTCTGGCCAGCGCGGCCGGTGTGCGCGGCATTCAAAAGAAACGCACCATCAGCATCATGGGCGACGGCGGGTTCTGGCATAACGGCCTGCAGACCGGAGTGCTGTCGACGCTGTTCAACAAGGGCGACGCGATCCTGATCATCATGCAAAACGGCTACGCCTCAGCCACCGGGCAACAATACATCCCGTCCTCCATCGACCGGGACGAAAACAAGCCGCTGAACACGGAGATCGAGCGCACCCTCAAGGCGCTTGGTGTGGAATGGCTCAAGACCGTCCGCACCTACAGCGTCGACAAGATGGTGGATACGCTGCGCGACGCCATGACCAGCAAGCATACGGGTCTGAAGGTCATCATCGCCGACGGGGAATGCATGCTGGCCCGTCAGCGCCGGCTGCGCGGCGAGAACGCCCAGAAACTGAAACAAGGCATGAAAGTCGTCACGCCCCGCTTCGGCGTGGATGACGAGGTCTGCACCGGCGACCATTCCTGCATGCGGCTGTCCGGCTGCCCGTCGCTGACCATCAAGCCGAACCCCGACCCGCTGCGCACCGATCCCGTCGCCCACGTCAACAACGGCTGTGTCGGTTGCGGGCTCTGCGGCGAAGTGTCCCACGCGGCGGTGCTGTGCCCGTCCTTCTACAAAGCGGAGCGGGTGCAAAACGCCAACGCTTTCGACAAGGCGCTGCACAAAATCCGCCGGGGCGTCATCGGCATGTTCTCCAACGGTGATGGAGCGTCGGCATGAACACGGCAGCGACACGGCCCCTGACCATCCTGATCGCCGCCATGGGCGGTGAAGGCGGCGGCGTTCTGATGGACTGGATCGTCAGCGCCGCCAACGCCAAAGGCCTGGCGGTACAGGCCACCTCCATCCCCGGCGTGGCACAGCGCACCGGCGCAACCACCTATTATGTGGAGCTATGGCCGGAGGTTCTGCCCGACGGCTCCCCCAATCCAATCTTTTCGCTGAACCCGTCCGTCGGCGAGGTGGACGTGATGATCGCCACCGAACTGGCGGAGGGCGGCCGGGCGCTGGATAACGGCTTCATCACCAACGAACGCACCATACTGATCGGCTCCACCCACCGGGTGTTCCTCAACGTTGAAAAAATGGCCATGAGCGACGGCCGGCTGGATGAGAAAAAACTGTTCGAGGCGCTGAAGGCCTGCTCGAAAAAGGCGATCCTGTTCGACGGCGCCGAGCTGGCGCAGAAAAACGGCACGGTCATCAACTCGGTCATGCTGGGCGCACTTGCCGGCGCGGACTGCCTGCCCTTAAGCGCCGACGATCTGACCGGCGCGATCAAAGCCGAAGGCAAGGCGGTCGAACCCAACCTGGCCGGATTTGCCGCCGGCCTCGACATGGCGCGGACCGGCACGACTGAGCTCAAAGGTCATCCGGCCAAGCGCGATCTCACCAGCCCGGCGCAACAGGCGCTCGAAGGCCGGGTGACAACGGATTTCCCGTCCGAGGCCCATGATATCCTGATCCACGGCGTGCGGCGATTGACCGACTATCAGAACACCGCTTATGCCACCATATATCTAGACCGGATGGCGGCGTTTGCCGGCGGCAATGCCCAGCTCTGCCGGGAAGTCGCGCGGCACCTGGCCGTCCGCATGTCCTTCGAAGACATCATCCGGGTTGCCCAAGCCAAGGTGCGGAGCGCCCGGACCACCCGCATTCAGGGCGAGCTCAACGCCGAGTCCCACGAGCCCTTCCACGTGACCGAGTTCTTCAAGCCGGGCGTCCAGGAAATCGCCGATATCCTGCCCCCGTCCCTGGCGAAAAGCCTGCTGGGCTGGGCGGAACGCACGGGCCGGCTGAACAAGCTGCACTGGGGCATGGAAGTGCGGACCACCACCATCTTCGGCTTCCTCAAGGTCCGGCTATTATCCGGCTTGCGCTGGTGGCGGCCCCGTTCCCACCGTTGGGCGGAGGAACAGGCTCAGATTGAGACGTGGCTCGCGACCGTCAAGCGCGCGGCGGACAAAGACGCGGGCGTCGCCCATGAAGTGGCCGAGCTCGCCCGGCTGATCAAAGGCTACGGCAGCACGCTCCGGCGCGGCAGCCGCAACTATAAAACCATCATGGACACGCTGGTGCTGCCGGCGTTGGACGGCGCGGCCCTGCCCGCCGATCTGGCCGGCCGAATCGCCGCTGCCAAACAAGCCGCGCTGGCCGACCCGGAAGGCACGGCTTTGGGCGACGCCCTAAAGGCGCCGGCAACCGACCAAAAACTGGCGGCGGAATAACCGCCGGCTGGATAAGCAGGAACCAACAGGGGGGATATAGGGGGCATGGGCCGTTGAAACGCAGCGAAGACCGGATAC
>JAYQGD010000171.1:0-6110 GCA_038140415.1 Rhodospirillaceae bacterium | reverse complement strand
CAACCTCAAGGCCCGGCACGTGATCCATACGGTCGGCCCGGTCTGGCAGGGCGGCGCAGCGGATGAGCCGGCGTAGCTGGAATCCTGCTACCGCCGCAGCCTGGAAGTCGCAAAAGAAAACGGTGTAACGTCCATCGCTTTCCCGGCGATCAGCACCGGTGTCTACCGATTTTCGTCCGGCCTGGCGGCCGAGATCGCCGTGACCACGGTGCGGGCGTTTCTGCGGGACAATGACATGCCCCAACGCGTGATCTTCTGTTGCTTCGACGAGGATTGCGTCACCCAACACGAGCGGGCTTTAACACTTCCCTGAGGATTGGGGGGTTCCGCCGATACGAATTTTTTCGGCAAAGATTGAAGTAGGGCGTCGCCCGCGCGGGCTCCGGCTGCTATCTTATCGGCGCAATCAAGAGCGGGCCCATGAACATCACCATTCTCATTCCGGTCTACAATGACTGGGTGGCGCTGAGCCATCTTGTCACTCAACTGTCGGCGGTTCTGGCGGAGGAGTTTGATGCCGGCGCTGACCGGGCGCGCATTTTGGTCGTCGACGACGGCTCCTCGCAGTCGC
This sequence comes from Rhodospirillaceae bacterium, assembly GCA_038140415.1. GTDB lineage: Bacteria > Pseudomonadota > Alphaproteobacteria > Rhodospirillales > UBA2165 > JAYPHU01. The sequence goes on along the minus strand of JAYQGD010000171.1, from coordinate 5,539 downwards.
CTGCGCTTGATATCGATCTCCCCGAGGCAGGCATGATTGAGCGCGTTGACGTGTTGACGTCCGCCGTCAACACGGGCCATCAGCGAGCTATTGTTCTGGGCTTGGCGCACTTGGCGCGGCAAACGTCCGAGGCGGACTCGTTCGTCGGGGACTATGTGGTGGTCATGGATGCGGACGGGGAGGACCGGCCCGAAGACGTCCCCCGGCTGGTGCGCGAGGCCATCAATGAGCCCGGAAAGATTGTCCTGGCGATCCGCAAACAACGCAGCGAAAGCATTGGATTCAGATTAGGCTATGCGTGCTACCGGCTTTTGTTCCGGGTATTGGCCGGCATTCGGATCGGCCACGGCAATTTTTGTGTTCTGCCGGCCGGTGAGCTGACCCGGCTGGCGAGCGATCCCCGGCTGTGGAATCATTTTGCCGCGAGCCTGTTGATTTCAAAGCGTCCCCTCGTGCACGTGGATACGCGGCGCGGGTACCGCCTGTCCGGCGGCAGCAAGATGGCCAGTATGGAACTGTTCTCCCTGGGCTTTAGCGCCATTTCGGTGTTTCTGGAACAGATCAGCATCCGGGCTGTTCTGGGTTCCGGTGTGCTGGCCGTGCTCGCGGCGGCCGGTCTTTTGGGGCTTCTCGTCGCGGAACGAAGTGGGGCAATCGATCCTGCGGCCTGGGTGTGGATTCTAGGTTTGATCGTTCTCGCCGTCGCGGTGCAGGTCGGGCTCTGGGCCTTCGCCGCCATCCTGTTCACGTCTTATAACCGCCAGCGGCGGCACTTCGTTCCCCTGCACGATTCCTATTTGTTTGAACGGGACGTCCGGACATTGTTGTCCAAGAAAATGTCGCCGCCGGCTTAAGGCTTCGTCGCCGGGGTAAAATCGTTCCGTTCAAAAAGAACAAACACCCCGGCCTCACCGGCGCGCCGATAGTCCTTTAGGCTATCCTTCAGGAAAGCCGCTTGCGCAAAAAATTCATCGAGGCCGATCTCGCCGAAATCAACGGTCGGCAGCGGTGTTTTGTCCAGGGCAATCACCACGGGGCGGTAGCGGCTAATGTCTGCCGCCAGGGATTTGAGCACGAACCCTTTGTCATAGTTGCGGACCCCCTCCCGGCCGAACACCGGGGGGATCATCCACACGCTGTGGAACCGGGACGACCATTTGATTCCCGCATACATCTGCAGCGGAAAGGCCCGGGTCTGGCTGGCCGACAGCACCAAACCGGTCTGGCCCCGGTAGCGCGCATCAAGCGCCTTGTAGATTTCCGTCTGCTTCAGGGCGGGCAGGTCGTTGTTATCGCCCTGGATCGTCATCATCAACGGCCAGGCCGCCAAGATGGGGACGAGCAACGCCGCGCCCACGATGGCGCCGGCGCGGCCCAACAGGTTGGACGTCTGATCCGAAAGCCGGTCCCCCAGGATCACCGCAAAGACCGGATAGAAGAGGATGAGGGCCGGGAGAAGCTGATAGGGGCTGCCCTTGTTCTGAGAGACGAAGACCACAAAAAAGATGACCGAGACCGACAGCAGGAAAAACCTTTGCCGGCCACCGCCCAGCAGTAACAGCAGAAACCCGAGCGGGGCCAGGATCACAAACCCGGACAGAATTGAGGAGATCACCACCCGGTCCGGAAAGTTTTTGACGAAGTAGTGGTCCATGGCAAACGGCACCACCTGGGTCCGGAACGCCGGCTGATAGAGGATCACGCTCCCGCCGTAGACCAAGGCGAAGAAGCCGATGATCGCAACCTCCGGTATCCAGCGCCGCACCGGCGGGCGGTACATGAGATAGGCCAGCGCCAGGATAACGCCGTAGCTGAGAAGAAAGTGAGGCTTAATGGCGAAGCCCGGCGTGGCGATCAGCGCCAAGAATAAGGCCTGCCGGTCCGGCGGTGAGTCGTTCTCCAGCCGATTGGCCAAGCCTAAGAGATAGGGCAGCATAAAGAGCGCGGCGAGATGTTCCCGCTCCCCGAAATCGGGGCCCGGAAACACCGCCATCACATAGAGTAAAAGCCCGGCGATCACGGCGTCGCCGGCGCTCGCCAGCCCGGCGGCGGGCAATTGTCTCAGCGTCAGCCAAAACGTGCCGGCAGCGATCAAGAGAATATAGATATTGAACGCGGCGTGCAGTGTGAGGCCGGTCAGCCAATGGAGCCACACCGCCGGCATATACAGATAGAGAATCAGCGGCGGATTTACGTCGAAGAAATCCCGGTTGAGCAGGCCGCCCTCCAAGAGCAGCGCCGCGCCGTGGAGATACCAGGCGTTGTTGTCGGAGACGGCCACAAAGTGCAGGCGCACCGCCAGAAGCACCGCCAGCGCGAGGGCGGCGAAGACGATAAAGCCGGTTTTAAACTTTCCGTTTGCCGCCGTGATGACGCGCCTGCCTTACTCGTAAGGACCCCAGGCGCGCTGGGTGGCCGGCCGCGCGTGGATATCCTCGTACCAGCGTTTGAGATTGGGGAAATCGTCCAGGCCGAAATCTCCTACTGCCTGGAATTCCACATCCGCGTAGATGGCGATGTCGGCCACGGAAAACTCGCCGGCCACATAATCCCGGTCCGCCAGCGCCTTGTCGACTGTGCCCAGCATGTCGAGGAACAAGCCTTTGTAATACTCCTTGGCGGCGGGGACATCTTCGGGATGGCGTTTCCAGAAGTGGCCATACTGCTGAGACCAGGTGGTAAAGGTCGCCGAACCATAAAACAGCCACTGATCCACATTAACCTGTTTCAGCGGATCTTCCGGATACAGGCCGTTGCCGGATTTCTCCGCCGTGTATTTGAGGATGGCCCCGGACTCGAACAACGTGATGGTGTTGCCGCCCGGACCGTCGTTATCGACCATGGCCGGAATTTTGTGGTTGGGACTGATCTTCATGAACTCGGGATTGAACTGTTCCTTTTCCCGCAGGTTGATCGGCTTGATGGTGTACTCAAGGCCTGATTCCTCGACGCCCTGGCGCGCCTTGTAGCCGTTGTCCGTGGTCCAGAAATAAAGATCGATCATGCGGTCTTCTCCCGAAGGCGTATTGGTGATTACGTTGAAAACTATAGTCTTCGACCGGGGCTTTTAACAATACTCGCCGCATTCAACACGTGCGGCGCGTTGCCCGAATGTGGTAGAGTCCTGCCATTGGCATGCCCGAGACACAGAGACAAAACGAAGACGAAACCGACGACGTCGATGCCGCGCCCGTGAAAGGCGTGACGCCGATGATGGCGCAGTATTTGTCGATCAAGCGGGACAACCCCGATTGCCTGCTGTTCTATCGCATGGGCGATTTCTACGAGCTGTTCTTCGAAGACGCCGAGCGGGCTGCCCGGGCGCTCGACATCACGCTTACCAAGCGGGGCAAGCATCTGGGCGAGGATATCCCCATGTGCGGGGTGCCTGTGCACAGCCACGAATCTTACCTCTCCCGCCTGATCCGCCAAGGCTTCAAGGTCGCCGTCTGCGAACAGACCGAAGACCCGGCGGAGGCTAAGAAGCGGGGGGCAAAATCGGTGGTCAACCGGGGCGTGGTCCGCACCATCACGCCGGGCACGCTGACCGAGGACACGCTACTGGATTCCCGGCGGAACAATTACCTGGCCGCGCTGGCGGAGGCGCAGGGCGGCTTCGGCCTGGCCTGGCTCGATATGTCGACCGGTGATTTTCAACTGCAGTCCCTGGCCGAGGGGATGTTGGGCGCGGGTCTGGCGCGGCTGGAGCCGGGCGAGCTGCTGGTTCCCGATAGGCTGCTTCAGCGGGAAGACCTGGCCGAGACCTTGCAGCCCTGGCGGGACCGGCTGACGCCCCTGCCGGCCAGCCGGTTCGACAGCACCAATGGCGGCAAGCGGCTGGAAACTCTCTACGGCGTGAAGACCCTGGACGCGTTCGGGCATTTCTCCCGCGCCGAACTGTCGGCCGGCGGCGCGCTGGTGGACTATGTGGAGCTGACCCAGCAGGGCAAGCTGCCGCGCCTGTCCGCCCCCCGCCGGGTGGCCGACGGCACGGTGATGGAGATCGATCAGGCGACCCGGCGCAATCTGGAACTGACCCAAACCATGTCCGGCGAACGGCAAGGAAGCCTGTTGTCCGTGATCGACCGTACCCAGACCGGCGCCGGCGCCCGCGCGTTGGCGGCGCGCTTGTCCGCGCCCTTGACCGATGCGGCGGCAATCGATGAGCGGTTGGACATGGTGCAGCATTTCCTCGACGGCCATGGGCTGCGCCAGACCGTGCGGGAGCTGTTGCGCCAATGCCCGGATATGGAGCGGGCGCTGAGCCGTTTGACGTTGGGGCGGGGCGGTCCGAGGGATCTGGTCGCCATTCGAGACGGCCTCGCGCTGACCGCAAAGTTTCGCGAGGTGCTGGATCAGGACGCGCTGCCGGCGGGTTTAACCAGATGCCTGGAAGAATTGGGCGCGCATGGGGAGGCGGTGCAGACGCTGACCGAGGCGTTGGCGGCCGACCTGCCGCTGCTGGCGCGGGACGGCGGCTTTATCGCGACGGGTTACAACATTGCTTTTGATGAGCTGAAGACCCTCCGGGATGAAAGCCGCCGGCTGATCGCCGGGCTGCAGGACACCTACGCCAAGCAAACCAATATCCCGTCTCTTAAGATCAAACACAATAATGTGCTGGGCTATTTCATCGAAGTGACCACCCGCCATGCGGATCCGCTGATGTCGGACACGGCCGGGCCGTTCATCCACCGCCAGACCATGAAGAACGCCGTCCGGTTCTCGACCGTGGAACTGGGCGAGATCGAGGGCAAGATCGCCAGCGCCGCCGATAAGGCCCTGGCGCTTGAGCTTGAGCTGTTCGAGGAGCTGGTCGGCCTGGTCACCGGGCGAGCGGACGCGGTTGCCCTGGCGGCGGCCTCCATCGCGCAATTGGATGTGGCGTCGGCGCTGGCCCAATTGGCCGCCGATCAAAACTATTGCCGGCCCCGGGTCGACGACTCTACCGCATTCGAAGTGACCGGCGGCCGCCACCCGGTGGTGGAACAGGCCCAGGCCTCGGCGGAGACCCGTACCCAGGCCGGCGGCTTCGTCGCCAACGATTGCCATTTGACGGACGACAGCCGGTTGTGGCTGCTGACCGGTCCCAACATGGCCGGTAAAAGCACGTTCCTCCGGCAGAACGCGCTGATCGCCATCCTAGCGCAGATCGGCGCCTACGTGCCGGCGGAAGCAGCGCGCATCGGCCGCATCGACCGATTGTTTTCCCGGGTCGGCGCGGCGGATGATCTGGCCCGCGGCCGTTCGACCTTTATGGTCGAGATGGTGGAGACGGCGGCGATCCTGTCCCAAGCCACCGACCGGTCATTTGTCATTCTGGATGAAATCGGCCGGGGCACGGCGACCTTTGACGGACTGTCCATCGCCTGGGCGGTGGTTGAGCACCTGCACGAGTTCAACGCGTGCCGGGGCCTGTTCGCCACCCACTATCATGAGCTCACCAACCTGACGTCCAAGCTGCCGGCGCTGTCTTGCCACACCATGCGGATCAAGGAATGGAAGGGCGACGTGGTGTTCCTGCACGAAGTCGCCGCCG
>JAYQGD010000170.1:0-6122 GCA_038140415.1 Rhodospirillaceae bacterium | reverse complement strand
CGGTGATGGGCAACGCGCTGTTTTCCTTTGTGACCGGCGTCAGTATCGCCTCGGCCGCCGCCTTTTCCCGGATCGCCTATCCGGAGATGAAGCGGTTCGGCTACGACAAGGGCTTTGCGCTCGGCACCATCGCCGGGTCGAGCTGCCTGGGCATGCTGATCCCGCCGAGCGTGCTGATGATCGTCTGGGGCATCCTGACGGAACAATCTATCGGGCAGTTGTTTGCTGCCGGCGTATTGCCGGGCCTGCTGCTGACGGCGATGTTTATCATCTATGTTTTTGTCCGGGCGATTATCACGCCGGAGCTGGTGGGCGGCGGATCGGCTGCCGTCGATCCGGCGGAAGTCGAGGGCGAAGAGGAAATCTCCACCGCCCAATTTATGATCAGCTTCGCGGGCATCATCCTGGTGATCGTCGCCGTGCTGGGCGGCATCTGGTTCGGCGTCTTCACCCCGACCGAAGGTGCCGGCGCCGGGGCGTTCATCGGGCTCATGCTGGGCATCATCAAAGGCATGCGGCTCCGCGACATCATCGACGCGATCCTCAATGTGGGGCGGACCTCCGCGCCGATCCTTTTGTTGCTGGTGACCGCGGCGCTCTATTCCCGGACGCTGGCCATGACCGGCATGGCCAACGCCATCGAAGGCTTGTTCATCGGGTCAGGGATGGAGCCCTGGATGATCATCACCGTGATGGTCATCATCTGGTTCCTGCTCGGCATGATCATCGACTCGATCTCGATCATGCTGCTGACCGCGGCGATCTTCGCGCCGATCGCGGTGAAGCTGGGCATGGACCCCATCGCCTTCGCCATCGTCGGCATCATCGCGATCGAGGCCGGGCTCTACACGCCGCCGTTCGGGCTATTGGTCTACACGGTCAAATCGGCGATCCAGAATATCGAGCCGGATATGAACGTGATGACCATCTTCAAGAGCTCGACCGCGTACTGGATCATTATGCTGTTGGCGATGGTCGTGATCATCAATGTGCCGGAGATCGCGACGTACCTGCCGAGGGTCCTGTTCCCGCCGATTTAGGGATTGATGCCAATCAAAAATTAGTCATCCACGGGCCCGCGAAGCGGTGACCCGTGGACCCATCTTTAATTTAGGTGGGTACGCGGATCACGCCCGGCGAAGCCGGGCGGTCCGCGCATGACGAGGAAGGGGTCGTGCCCACATGACGAGGAAAGGGTGTAGCGCCGGGTTTGCCCGTTCTCATAACCACCGGCGACTAAGCCTTAAGCACTAGAGCGCGTTACAGGGCCGCCGGAGGGTCCGCCACATATGGGCGGAGGGGGAGTTGTCATTGCCCAGCCCTTCCTCCGGCTGGCGGAAATGGCGGCCCAGAACGTCCTCAAACTCTTCCCACCCGACTACCACATCCGGATCGAAGGCATAGAGATCGTTCAGGCAGATCAGCCGGGCGGTCATATACCACTTGTGTTTCTTGGCGCGTTCGTACTCCGCGATGATATAGGGCTCTGGCTGATATTCCTCACCGAACATCCGGCGGTACATGGCCGGATACTCGTAGCCCACCGACTCGTCCGGGAAGAAACGCAGGGCTTGATGGACTCGGATGGCCCAGGACACTTCCTCGTCCACATAGGGCTCGATCAATTGCGCGCCCCAATAGCCGTGATCGGCGCGGATAAAGCCCGACACCGCCACATCATGCAGCAGACAGGCGAGAATGATCTTCTCGTCATGGCCGTTGATCCGCGCCAGCCGGGCGCTCTGCAATAGATGCTGTTGTCCGCCAATGGAAAACCGGCAGCGCACGAAATCCATGAAGGTCGGTTTCTCCGGCATTTCCGGCAGGCGCGGGTCCTCGCCCATCAGCAGCCGGCCGGCGCCGGCCAGGGTCGTACGGTCATAGACCGGCTGTTTGCCGTCGCCGAGTTGATAGAGCAAAGACCGGGAGGCAACCGCGTCGCCCAGCGCATCCATCTGCGCCTGCTCCAGCTCGTCCGCTTTGTCGGAAAGGGTTTTGCCGTCGTCCACGGTCTGTCTCCTAGTAGCGCCCGCCGGCTGCCGTGATCACGTTCAACAGCGCCGGCCGGCCGCTGCGCACGGCCTTGAGCGCCCGTCGGATCGCGCCTTCCAGCTCCGCCGGGTCCTCGACCTTCTCCCCATAACCGCCGACGGATTCGATGATCTTCTCGAAGTCAGGCGACGGGTCCAGATGGCTTAGCGGCACCCGGTTGGATTTGGACGCCGCGCCGGTCGGATACATGGATAGCGCCGAAGACTTCACCGCGTTCCACATGTGGTTGTTGGTGACAATGGTCAGGGTCGGCAGTTCCTCCGCCCGGGCGACGAAGTGCGCCGCCGTCGGGTTGCCGAAAATATAAGACCCGTCGCCGACCGCCAGGATGACATCCTGATCCGGCCGGGCCAGCTTTGCGCCCAGCGCCATGCCGAGGCCGGAGCCCAAGCCGCCGGCGACACTGGTGCCGATGAAGTTCTCCGGGTCCTTCATGTTCATGAACGCCGGCGGAACGGAGAGCTCCGAAACAAAGATGGCGTCCTTGGACTTCACTTTGCTGACGCAGTGCGCAATCCAGGCGGGCGCGATGGGCGTCTGCGTGGCGGCGGTGGCCAGCAGCTTTTCCCGATCCTTCATCATCGCCGCCTGCCCCTTGGCGATCCGGTTGCCGCGCGCTGTAATGGCTTTCTTATGCTTGCCCGCCTTGCGACCCATGATCTTGCCGAGCTGATCGATGGTCGCCGGCGAGGAACCGGTGAGCGCGATGTCCATCTCGAAGCCCCGGAACGGTATCTCCGAGAACAGCGGATCGGGCGAGATATGAATGAGCGCGGCATTGGCCTTGGGGCTGACCATGCGCGGCACCCAGGGCACCATACTGTCCACCACCAGGATGGCGTCGGCCTTGGGCACCAGTTGCGCGGGCGCGTAGCCCATGTTCATCGGATGATCGCTGGGCAGCGCCAGCCGGCCGTTCTGCACCACCGGGATGGCGAACTTCTTGGCGAATTTGCCGATGGCCGCGGCTTGGCCTTTGATCGCCCCGTCGCGGCCCGCAATGATCAGCGGGTTCTTGGCCTTTAACAGGATATCGGCCGCATCCTCCAACGCGCCGGCGTCCGGCAGGGCGTGGGACGCGCCGAGTGATTTGCGCCGGGGTTTCGGCCCGGCATTCACGCCGGTGTCGGACAGCACTTCGCGGGGCAGGGTCAGATAGACCGGGCCGCGGGGTTCGCTCATGGCGATGTCGAGCGCCCGGCCGACGATGGAGGAAACCGGTTGGCCGGAGCGCAGCTCGTAATCCCACTTTACGTATTCCCGGAGCATGCCGCCCTGGTCGAAGTTTTCCTGGCCCCAGTGAATGCCGTTGTTGCGGGAGGCGATATGGCCGCTTTCGGTCAAGGGTGTGCGGCCTGCCATCACCAGGATTGGCGTGCGGTCCCGGGATGAGTTCATCACACCGCACACAAGGTTTGCCGTGCCCACATTGACGTGCACCATGACCGCCGCGATTTCGCCGGTGGCCTGGTAGTAGCCCTGGGCCATGGAGACGGCGACGTTTTCGTGCGCGACGATAATGAACTGGGGAACCTTTGCGTCATAGCCGCCTCGTTCGGCGATGGCTTCGACGATGGGGGCGAAGTCGGTGCCGGCATTGGCGAATACGTATTTGACGCCGTGGGCGCGCAAAGCTTCGAGGAAGGCATGGGCGGTGGATTTTTGGGACACGGGCTTATCTCTCTTATTTCAGGACAAAGCGATGGGCGGCCGGAGGTGAGCCGGCCGCCCGATACTTGAATTCACCGGAAGGATTTACTTCCAGCTGATGCGGTTCAGCTCAAACCCTTCCGGGTTCATGTGACCGCCATGGACCGCGACCGACTTATGATGGGCCAACACCACGGGCAGCGGGATCAGCGGCATCATGTAGGCCTCGTTGGTTACCTTGTCGAAGGCCGGTTTGTAGATCGCTTCCCGCGCGGCCATGTCGAAGGTTTTCTGGCCGTCCAGGTGGGCCTTCAAGAGATCGGCGTCGCCCATATAGTTGCGCGAGCCCTTCATCCAGAAGAAGCCGGTGGTGGTCGCCACGTCCGGCGCGGCGCCGCCATTGTCCCACAGGCTGACGAACATCTGGACCTTGCCCTGGGCGCGTTTCTTGACGAAGCCGCCGATGGGCAGGGCGTCAACCTTGGCGCGGATGCCGACCTTGCGAAGCTGGCCGGCGACCGCTTCCGCCGTCAGGCGGGACGGACCCCAGGTGGTGATCTCCAAATCAAACCCGTCGCCCTTACCGGCGGCGGCCAGTAGGGACTTTGCCTTGGCGAGGTCATGCTGGGGCAGCGCCGCGGACGAGACGCAGCCGATGTGCCAGGAATGGCAGATGGCCTGTTGCGGCGTGCCGCCTTGCAGTTGATCGGGAACGATGGCCTTGCGGAGCGCATCCCGGTCGATGGCGTGCATGATCGCCTGGCGGACCCGCTTGTCCGTGAACAGCCCGGTCTTGGACCGGTCGGCTGCATCCACCAGCGCATAGACGAAGGACACGGTCGGCGTCACCGAAATATCAATTTCCGGATGGGACGCCAGGTTCTGCGACTGATCCTTGGGCACGTTGTACATGATGTCGAGACCACCGGTGAGGATTTGCGCCACTTGGGTCTGACGGTCCGGGATCGACAGGGCGATCAGCTTGCCCACTTTGCCGGCCGGCTTGGAGCCGTTGTAGTAGTTCTCGTTCTTCTCGAAGAAGATACCGGCGTTGGGATCGACCTTGGTCACCTTGTAGGGACCGGTGCCGATCGGGTTCCGTCCGAAGTCGCTTTTTACCGCCAGCGCGCCGTGTGCGCCTTTGGGATAGATCGGCAGGGCCGTGGCCATCCGGGACAGTGTGGGTGCGTAAGGCGCTTTGCTCTTGATGCGGACCGTATACGGGTCAACCTTCTCTACACCGGCGATCCAGCCGAAGCGGGTGCCCTTGAAGCGGAAGTTGACTTTCGGGTCGGTGACAAAGTTCACCATATAGACCACGTCGTCCGCATCAAACGACGACCCGTCATGGAACTTCACGCCCTGGCGCAGTTTGAATTCCCAAGTGGTCGGATCGACACGGCTCCAGGAGGTGGCGAGCTGCGGCTTATATTTGCGTTCATCGGCATCGTAGAACAGCAGATTGTCGAACACGGCCGGCGCCGTCAGGTTGGTTTCCGGGTGCGGATCGAAGATCCGGTCCAGGACCTTGATCGGCTGATAGAGGCCGAAACGGACGGTGTCTTTGGATTTCTGGGCCAGTGCACTGCCTTGGTAGGAAACAACGGCAAGACCGGCGATCGCAATGGATGCGGTTAGTCGATTTAACATATGTCTCTCCCTGTTTGCCGGAGCACCGCTCAACTCCGGGCTCCGTTCTAAAAAAAGTATAGACTCAGGTTTCCAGGGTTCCAATGCGAGAATCGTCTGTCACCTAGGGTCTGATCCTTGCCCGGTTAGGGCCGACGGGATACGATCAACGAAGAAAAACCGCTACGGAGACGGGCCATGGGCGATTTCGCCGCTTTCAACCTGATGGGCTGGATCAACGACCACGAGGACGTGCTGAAACCGCCGGTGGGCAATGCGCAACTTGTGCCCGAAGGGGATTTTATCGTGATGGCTATCGGCGGGCCTAATGTGCGCACCGATTTCCATGACGATCCCGGCGAGGAGCTGTTCTATCAGGTGCGCGGCAATATCGTGCTGCGCATCATGGACGACGGAAAGCCCAAGGATGTGCCGATCAACGAGGGCGAGATGTTCCTGCTGCCGGCCCATGTGCCCCATTCACCGCAGCGCCCGGCGGGTTCCGTCGGCGTTGTGGTGGAACGCAAGCGGGTCGACGGCGAACTGGATGCGTTCGAATGGTATTGCGAGGCCTGTCATACCAAGGTTCATCGCAGCGAGTTGGAGCTGAAAGACATCTATAAGGACCTGCCGCCGATCTTTGACGCCTATTACGGCAATCCGGACGCGCGCGTGTGCCCGGATTGCGGCCATCAGAACCCCGGAAAACAGGGTTAAAGGCTAATCCGATTACATTTTCGAGATGAGCGCCGAATTGCCATGGACTCTTCGGCTCGGGTGCGCAACTATCC
>JAYQGD010000169.1:0-6140 GCA_038140415.1 Rhodospirillaceae bacterium | reverse complement strand
ACCCTGGAAATATTGTCTTTATAAGGTCCATCGTCCGCCAGCTCGGGCCGCTCCAGTATCTCCTTGGCAAAGACCGACCATTCCCGGTTGTTCTGGATGGAAATGACGATCCTTTCCTCATCCTTAGTCTCGAAGAACGTATAGGGCGCGACGGAGGGATGCCTTAGCCCCACCCGCGCCGGGGCCTTCCCCCCGTAATCCTGATGAAGGAGCGGCACCGCCATCCAGTCCGCCATCCCGTCGAACAGCGAACACGACAGCCCCTTGCCTTCGCCGGTCTGTTGCCGCTCCAACAGGGCCAGCAGGATGGCTGAGTGGGCGTACATACCGGCGGCGATGTCACACACCGAAACACCGACACGGCCGGGCTCCTGCGGCGATCCGGTAATGGACGCAAGCCCGGTTTCCGCCTGGACCAGCATGTCATAGGCTTTCATGTCGCGGGACGGTCCGTCCTCCGCATAGCCGGAAATGTCGCAGGTGATTAATCTTGGATGCTGTTTGCGCAATTCATCGGAGTCAAACCCAGCCCTGGCCGCCGCGCCGGGCGCCAGATTCTGCACGAACACGTCGGCCTTAGCTATCATCCGGTCCAGTAAAGCCTTGTCGTCCGGATTCTTGATATCGAGGATGATGGATTCCTTGCCCCGGTTGAGCCAGACGAAATAGCTGCTTTCCCCGTGGACCACATCGTCATAGCCCCGGGCGAAGTCGCCGACATCCCGCTCGATCTTGATCACCCGCGCCCCGGCGTCGGCCAGCCGCGAGGTGCAATAGGGCGCGGCGACCGCCTGTTCCAGCGCAATGACGAGCACATTTTCCAGGGGCAAGCCCATGAGCGGTCCGTTTTTTGGTGTACCTGGGCCCCTACGACTAATAGAGTGCTGCGCGTTATGAAAGCGGAAAATATTCGGCCTCGGCGTTGCCTTCTCTACATGCCCGCCTCCCGCCTGGAAATCTATCCCAAGGCGTTGGCCAGCGGTGCGGACGTTGTGTGTGTCGATCTGGAAGATGCCACGGCGGACGACGCCAAGGATGCGGTCCGGGCGGAGACCTTTGCGCATTTCGCCAATGACAAGCCCGACGGCAAAGTGGAACGCACCATCCGCATCAATGGGCTGCGGACCCGGGAAGGCTTGGCGGACCTGGTGGCGCTGGCCGAAGCGCCTGCCGCAACGGACGGTATCCTGATCCCCAAGGTCAAGGCAGCCGAAGAGATCCGCATTGCCCGGGATATCCTGGCCCCGGTTCATCCCGATCTGAAGTTCCATATCCAGATTGAGACCAATGACGGGCTTAAGAATGCGCATGAAATCGCCAAGGCCAGCCACAAGGTGGCGTCGCTCGTCTTCGGAGGGTTTGATATGAGCGCGTCGTTGCGCGTTGAACCCGGCTGGGAAGCACTGTTGTATGCGCGCCAGACACTGGTCCACGCGGCGGCCAGGGCCAATATCGATCTGCTGGATATGCCGTTCTTCGGTTTGGACGATCCGGACGGATTGGCGGCGGAAACTACCCGCGCGCGGGACATCGGCTTCACCGGCAAATGCGCCATCCATCCCAAACAGGTGGCAATCATCAACGCCGCCTTTACCCCAGACGCCGACGAGGTCGCCCGCGCCAAGGACCTGATCGCCAAGTTCGAGGCGCAGGATCAGGCCTTCACGATCATCGACGGGATCATCATGGAAAAGCCGGTAGTGGAACGGCTTTACCGCACCATTGCCATCGCCGAGAGGCTGACGGACTAAGGCCCCCGCGTCCATGGCCAAGCTTCATGTACGACAGGGCGGGACCGGAGAGACGGTCTATCTCCTCCTTCACGGTCTAAGCTGCACCGGTAGTGTCTGGCGCGATGTCGCCGCCCTGATTGAGCGGGACAAGGCCGGGCGCTGGATCGCGCCGGACATGCGCGGTCATGGCCAATCGGAATGGGAAACGCCCTACGGCACGGGTCAACACGCCGCCGATTTGGCGCCGCTTATTCACGGCGAAGAACGCGTACGGATTATCGGTCATTCCATGGGTTCGCTGATCGGCATGGCCTTGGCCACAGGCATTTTCGGGGTGGAGATTCTGTCACTGGCCGGCATCGGCACCAAGTGCCGCTGGCCACGAGAGGAACGGCTCAAACTGAATGCGCTCGCCGTGAAACCTTCCCGCTGGTTTGAAACCCAAGCCGCCGCGATCGAGCGCTATCTGTTGGTATCCGGACTCAAAGGCCTGATCGAACCGGACGACGACCGGCTTCAAGGCGCGATTGTCGAAGGCCCGGAAGGCTGGCGGCTAGCCGCGGACCCGAAAATTCTCACCACCGGGGGCCCGCCGGAAGGTCTCTATGCCGCAGCAACACTTGCCACGAATATGCGCCTCGCCTGCGGGGAACACGACAACATAGTCACCATCGAAGAACTCCGGGAACTGGATGCCGGTGCGCATGAATTCTCCGGCCGGGTTCACAATGTTCACGTTGAGGACCCGGAGGCCGTCTGGGCCTTCGCCCGCTCCGTCGAATAAACGCCGCTATTGAGGTTTGGCGAAGAACGTCTCCTTCATCGAGTCACGCTCATTAAATTCATCCCGCCATTTGACCAGGGACGGGCAGTCCGCTTCCCATCCCAGATCGGGGAAGTGGAAATAGAGATACCCCAGTCCGGTACCGACGGCGATCTGACCGATCGTCAGCGGCCCGGTCAAGTCTTCCACCTGAGCATCCAATGCTTTCAACGCCGCCCTGATCTTGATCATCTGCGCTTCAACCGGCGCCGCCAATTGATGCTCTTCCGGGCGGTTGGCCTCGAACGCGGCGATAAACACCGCATCGCCAAGCCCGTCGCCAAGGGCCTGCTGACGAAGCGCCCTCCACCGTGCCGGCCCTGCCGCGGGAAACAGCTTTTCCCCGTCGTGAAGCGTGTCCAGGTACTCGCAGATCACCGGTGAGTCATAAAGCTCGGTGCCGTCTTCCAGCAAAAGTGTCGGTATCTTGCCCAGCGGATTGTGCGGGGTCACCTGTTCGACCATATCCTCGAGGGTCGCCAGGGGCACCAGTTCAATCCGGTCCATAAGGCCCGTTTCCATGGCCATCACCCGCACTTTGCGGACGAAGGGTGAGGCGGGTCGGAAGAACATTTTCATCATAGGCTTCACTCCGCGGCGTTGGCCCGGACGGGCGCTGCCGATTGCAGTTGCTGAAGGAGGCGCTGGCGGTCCTGTTGATAGGTCTCCACCGCCTGCTGTTTGATATGGCCGTATCCGCGGATGGTCATGGGCAGCGCCGCCAATTGCAGCGCCGTCTCGTAAGTTTCAGGCGTTAGTGTTTTGACCACGCCATCCATCATAGAGCCGTACTCGCCGATCAGGCTGCGCTCCAGCTTCCGGTCAGCCAATCGGCCAAACGGATCGAGGACCGAGCCCCGCAGGAACTTAAACCTAGCAAAGGTTTTGAGAGCCGACTCCATCCAGCCGCCGTACTCGATCTTGCGGGGGTGGCCGGTTACCGGGTCCTTGGGTGACAGGATTGGCGGGGCGAAATGGAATTTTAGTTTGTAATTCCCATCGAATTGCTGGGCGAGTTTTCCCCGGTAGGTAGGATCGGTATAAAGCCGCGCCACCTCGTACTCGTCCTTGTACGCCATCAGTTTATAGAGCGACCGCGCCACGGCCTCTTCCAGGTTCCGGCGCCCCGGCGCGACAACTGCTTCGGCGTCCCCCACTTGTTCGACGGCAGCAACGTATTTCCTGGCGTAGGCTGCGTCCTGGTAAGCGGTCAGATCGGCGACGCGACGCGCAATAAAGTCATCCAGGGACTCATCGGCGAGCTCAACGGACGTCGATCCGCCAGTCAATTGGGCAATCCGCGCGGGGTCGGCCGCCGCCAATCGGCCCCAAGCGAAAGCCCGCTTGTTGGCCTCCACCGCCACGCCGTTCAACTCAATGGCGGCGAGGATCGAATCGAGTGACAAGGGGATGAGCCCTTTCTGAAAGGCATATCCCATCTGGAAGATGTTGGAGGTGATGCTGTCCCCCATCAGCTTGGTCGCAAGCACCGTGGCGTCGAGGAACTCGACCCGGTCTGGGCCCAGCTTGGCCTGGATTACATCGATATAGCTGCCCGACGAAATGGGCATATCCGGGTTTTCGGCAAAGGCGGCAATCGGTACCAAGTGATCGTTAATCAGTGCGCGAGTCCGCTCCCCGCTCATGGCGTTCACGGCTTCCTTACCGGCGGCGACCACCATGTCGAAGCCGAGAATCAAATCCGCAAGCCCTGTGCTGGTCCGCGTACCCAGTACCGTCTCCCGGTTAGCGGACAAGCGTACATGGCTCATCACCGCGCCGTTCTTTTGTGATAGCCCCGTTTGATCCAGGACAGACACCCCGATTCCATCCAGGTCGGCCGCCGTGCCCAGGATCGCGCCGGCGGTGACCACACCGGTGCCGCCGATCCCGGTCAGCAGCATATTGTAAGACCCGTTGATGGATGCCCGTTCCGGTTCCGGCAGTCCCGCCGCCGGATCAGCGAGCTCTACTTGCGGCGGCTCGGCTTTCCGCACTTGGCCGCCTTCCACGGTGACAAAGCTGGGACAGAAACCTTCCAAGCAGGTGAAGTCCTTGTTGCACGAAGATTGATCAATCACCCGCTTGCGGCCCAGTTCGGTTTCCAGCGGCCGCACCGCAACGCAGTTGGACACCGTACTGCAATCGCCGCAGCCCTCACACACAGCTTCGTTGATGAACACCCGCTTGGCCGGATCAGGGAACAGACCGCGTTTGCGCCGCCGTCGTTTTTCCGCTGCGCAGGTCTGGTCGTAGATAATCGCGGTGATGCCCTTTTCTTCCCTGAATTCCAACTGCAGCGCTTCCAGCTCTTTGCGGTGATGGATTTCCGTACCGGGCGCCCATTGGGTGCCGGACGGGTACTTGTCGGGCTCGTCGGAAACCACGGCGATGCGGCGCACCCCTTCGGACCAGAGTTGCTGGCTGATGTGCCAAGGCATCAAATCGCCATCCATGGGCTGACCGCCGGTCAGCGCAACGGCGTCATTGTAGAGAACCTTGTAGGTCATATTGACGCCGGAGGCGCAGGCCGCGCGCACCGCCATCAGCCCCGAATGGAAATAGGTCCCGTCGCCGATGTTCTGGAACACATGTTCCTCGGAGGTAAAGGGCGACTGACCAATCCAGGTCCCCCCTTCCGCCCCCATGTGAGTGTAGGCTTCGGTCCGCCGGTCCATGTAAACCGCCATGGTGTGACAACCGATCCCCGCGAGCGCCCGGCTGCCCTCCGGCACTTTGGTGGAACTATTGTGTGGGCACCCGGCGCAGAACCAGGGCGACCGTTCGGGCGGCGCAGCGGGCAAATTCGACGAGGTTGTTCGCGCTTCAAGTTTGGCGGCAGCGGCGGTGAGGCAGGTTTCCGCCGCCTCGTTTAGGAACCTCCCAGCGATCACTCGCGCGACGACACTGCCAGAGAGCTCTCCATATTCCGGGACCACAGCCCTGCCCTGTTCATCCCATTTACCGAGCAAGCGCGGCCGGTCATTTTCCGGCAGGTCATAAAGAACGCGCGCAAGCTGATCCTCCATCACATTGCGCTTTTCCTCGATTACCAGAATTTCGTCGAAACCCCGCGCCCAATCCCGAATGCGGGTGGGCTCCAGCGGCCAGGGCATGGCAACTTTGTAGACGGCAATGCCCAGCTCTTCCCGCTCCGCCTCGCTTAAGTTCAGTTCTTCAAACGCTTGGCAGACATTTAGCCAGCCCTTACCGGCGGCCACGATTCCGAGGCGCTTTTTGGTCGCCGGATGACTGACCCGGTCCAGGCCATTGGCCAGCACGAAAGCTTGGGCAGCCTTGAGCTTCACCGAAATCAACCGCTGTTCCTGCACCAGTGGCAAATCCGGCCAACGGATATGGACGCCGTCTTCCGGAAACTGAAACTCGGGCAGGAGCGGTGTGATCCGATCGATATCGAGGGAAACAGACGCCGCGCTTTCGATAATATCACCGGCACACTTAAACCCCGACCACGCACCGGAGAATCGCGACATTGCAATGCCATAAATGGCGTAGTCCAGATATTCCTGCACGCTGGCCGGATAGAGGATCGGGATCATCGCCGCGATCAACGCCTGTTCAGA
>JAYQGD010000168.1:0-6164 GCA_038140415.1 Rhodospirillaceae bacterium | reverse complement strand
GATGTGGGCGACCTGATCGTCGAACTTGTCCAATACCGCCCCGATCCTGTCTTTTTCCTTGTAGCAGGGAATGACGGCGGCGACGTTTGGCCGGACGTTGGATATGCTGGTGTTTTCGGACATAGAAGCCGGGTTCCATTTTTGCGTGCCGAACAATACTGAGCACGGAATCTCCGCGCAAGAGTGCAGCACGGGAGCTCGCACGAAAAATACGCACAAATACAAAGGTTTGTATCCTGATCAGATATGATAGATTCTGAACCAGGACCGATTCCTCCGGCGAAATAAGGGGTGAGGGAAGGTTGGGGTGAGTACGCCACAAGTACATGACCTGGCGAATATCAGCATTCTCGCTGATCTGACGCCTGAAGAACGGCGCGACTTCGAAATGTCGTGCCGATGGCGGCGCTTTTCGCCTGACGAGCAGATCATTGATCAGCATGAAGAGACCCGGGACGTTTACTTTATCACCCGCGGCCGGGTCCGGGTTGTGAGTTTTACCCTCTCCGGCAAAGAGGTCGCGCTGGAAGATTTGCTCTCCGGGTCGTATTTCGGCGAATTGGCGGCGCTGGACGGCAAGCCGCGTTCGACCACGGTTCTGGCCGTCGAGGATTCCGATATCGCCAAGATTTCCGGCGAACGCTTTATCCGGGTGATGGAGAAACATCCGCAGGTAGCGCTCAAGGTGATGCGGAACATGGCGGGGATTATTCGCACCTCAACAGCGAGAATTATCGATCTCAGCACCCTTGGCGCGAACAACAGGGTTCACGGCGAACTATTGCGTCAGGCCCGCGCCGTTTCCAGTGACAGCAATACGGCCATCTTGAAGCCCATCCCGGTGCATAGCGATATGGCGAGCCGGGCCAGCACGACCCGTGAGACAGTGGCTCGGGTGCTGAGCGATCTCACAAAGAAGGGAATCGTCAAACGGGAGAAGGATTCCCTGGTTATTTGCGATGTTGAGACGTTGGAAGAGATGGTTGAAGACGTCCGGGGATAAATTCACCTCAGATTGTTATGGTTTTCCCATATTTTTTCCTTGAATTACCCGCTCGGACAACAAATCTATAAGATGCCGGCTATATAGCGGGCCTTTCGCATATGATTGCTGGAGCTCGAGTGGCAGGGAGCATGAGTGGCTGATGAGTAAAACGATTTTGATCGTCGAGGATAACGAGCTCAACATGAAGCTCTTCAACGACCTGTTACAGGCGCACGGCTACGATACGCTGCAGACCAAGGACGGCCGCGAGGCCGTGGCGTTGACCGAAAAGCATCATCCCGATCTGATCCTGATGGATATTCAACTGCCGAAGATTTCGGGCCTGGAGATCACCCGGCAAATCAAGGAGCGGGATGAGCTGAAGTCCATTCCCGTGATCGCCGTGACCGCGTTCGCCATGAAGGGCGATGAGGAAAAAATCATGGAAGGCGGTTGTGACGGCTATATCGCCAAGCCGATTTCCGTGCCGATCTTCCTGGAGACGGTGGCCGGTTTTCTCGACTAAATCCGGATAAGGTAAGCCTGAAATGCAACAAGCCGCCCGAAGGGCGGCTTGAACGTTTTGGGCCAAAGCCCGTGTGCGGCAAAATTACTTGATTTTGCCTTCCTTGAAGAGCACGTGCTTGCGGGCAACCGGATCGTACTTCCGGAATTCCAGCTTTTCGGTTTGGTTGCGCGGGTTCTTCTTGGTCACGTAATAGAAGCCGGTGTCAGCGGTGCTGACCAGTTTTACCAAAATCGTTGCCGGTTTCGCCATTTTTGGGCTCCACTTTTAAATCTGTTCACAGACGTTAATTCGGGCGCGCAAGATAGCGTTGTGGCCGCTTCTGTCAAGTGAATTGGCCGAATTTGGTCACGAACCCGGTTTGGCCGCCGACGCCATTGATGGCGACAAGGTCAAAACCCGATGATAGAGCGCCTTATCGGACAACAGCGTATCTGCGATCTCGACATCCACCTGCGGCCGTTTGTTCGAGGCCAGGCAGACGGTGCGGAGCGCATCGCGGGCCCGGCTGTCCTCCGGTTTCACCGAGTGCCAGGCGTCCAGGGTTTGGTTCAAGCGGTCCGATTCTGCCAGCGCCTTGGCGATGATCGCTGACGCGTTGCCGGTATCCGGGCTAGTACAAACAACGGGCGGGACGCCAAGCCCGTGCAGGATATAACCGGATGGGGTCACAAAGCGGGACCAGGTGAGGGTCAGCTCACCGTCGTTAGGCAGCCGGCCCACCGACTGCACCGACCCTTTTCCGAACGAGGCGGAGCCGATGACGACCGCGCGCTCGTGGTCCTGCAGCGCGGCGGCGACAATCTCGGCGGCCGAGGCGGACCGGCCGTTGATCAGCACCGCCATCGGTAAGCCGGCGGCGATATCGTTGGCGCCGGCTTCATACTCGTGAAGGCTGGAGGGATGCCGGCCCTTAGTCGACAGGATTTTGCCCTTTACCAGGAACAAATCGGCCACTTTGACGGCCTGATCCAGGATGCCTCCCGGATTGCCGCGAAGATCCAGTATCACGCCTTTGGCCTTCCCGCCCAACTCGGCCCGCGCTTTGGTGATTTTACGGGCCAGCCGTTGGGCCGTACGAACGTTAAAGCCGGTGATCCGCGCGAAGATGATGTTGTCCTCGACGACGAGCTTTACCGTCGGCGCCACCACTTTTTCCCGCTTGATCGAATAGGCGTGGGTTTCGTTGCCGTTGCGCAGCACGATAATGTCGGCGATAGAGCCGATCCCGCCCCGGACGAGCTCACGGATTTCCGTGCGGGTCTTGCCGGCCAGCCCGACCCCGTTCACCCGCGCCACGATATCGTCGATTCTCAATCCGGATGAGAGGGCGGGGGAATCGTCAAAAACCTCAGTGATGCGGGCGCCTTCGGGAAGAACCTTGATCCGAATGCCGATCCCGCCGAACCCGGATCTTTTCGCCCGATTTTCCTGCGCCGCGCCGGCCCCGGCATAGCGGGAATAGGGATCGGTGACCGAGAGCGACCCATCGAAGACGGCTTCGATCAGGTCCTCCGAGGACGCCTGCAGAAACTTATTGGAGCTTTGGCGGGCGTAAAGCAGCACGTCTGTCGCCACTTTGCCCCAATCCTTGCTGCTTTCCGTATCCGGCGCCGGAAACGACTTGGCGGAGATGGTGGCGGCGGCGAAGCTGATTTGGCCGTCCTTGTGTTCGACGGTGACCGTCTCGTCGATCGTATCGAGACCGCGAATACCCTCTATGGCGAGGCGGCTGACCGGGATCGGCACGATATAACGATCAGAGATTTGCTCAAATCCGGACGCGAGAGTGGTTGCGGTTAACGCCGCCGGAAAGTCTCCATCCGCCGATTGGGGCGGATGAGTCACGCAGGACGCCAGCACCAGCGTCAGGAGAACAACAGCCTGCCCGGAGATACGCTTTGAAGCGCGCTTTCCACGTGCGATCAAATTTACAGCGGTCAACAATGTCCAACGTCCTGGTTATTCTCGTTCACGGCTCTGCCGCGTGTTTGAAACCGATCTTATCCCGGTCGCCGATCCAAAAATAGATCATTTTTTGGATTTGCGTTTATTTTTACCGCGACTTTTGCCCGGCGCTTTCTTGCCGGGGCCGCTCGCCACATCCAGCAGGAGAGAGCCGCTGATCGGGTTGGACTCCCGGATAATCACCTCGAGCGCATCGCCCATACCAAACCTTAGACCGGTGCGTTTGCCGAAAATCAACCGGCGTTTCTCATCAAACTCATAGCGGTCATCGGGCAGGCTGCGGAGCGGCACCAGTCCCTCCGACGCCGTGCCCTCGAGGGTGACAAACAGGCCGAACTTGGCGACGCCGGAGACAATGCCCTGCATATGCTCACCGACGCGGTTCTTGAAGAACTCGGCGACGAACCGGTCCACCGTCTCCCGTTCGGCCGCCGCCGCCCGGCGTTCCGTAGTAGAAACATGGTCGCCCAGTGCGCTGACGGTTTCCGCTTCCTCGGCAAATCCGCCATCGCCCAATTTCAAAGACTGGATCAACGACCGGTGCACCACCAGATCAGCATAGCGGCGAATGGGCGAGGTGAAGTGGCAGTAGCGGCGGAGCGCCAGGCCGAAATGCCCATCGTTGGACGGCGCGTAGACGGCTTGAGACTGCGACCGCAGCACCGCCTGGCTGATCACCGGGCCGAGGCCTGTATCCTTGGCGCGCCGGATAAAGCGGTTGAACCCGCCCGGCGTCAGCACCTGGCCCTTCGGAAATTTCAGTCCCAAACTATCGGCGAACTCGCGGAAGGCCTCCAGCCGGTCTTCGGCGGGCTCATCATGAACCCGGTAGAGGAACGGCAGGCTGGTCTTTTCCAGCGACGTGGCGGCGGCCACATTGGCCGCGATCATGAACTCTTCGATAAGCTGATGACTGTCCAACTGCTCGCGGATACCGATGTCCGTGACGGCGCCGGTTTCCCGGTCGACGATCACCTTTGCCTCGGTGGCGTTCAGCTCCAACGGCTCCCGGTCGTGCCGCGCAATCAGCAGGCTTTCATACGCGCCGAAGAGCGGCGAGACGACGCTGTCCATCAGCGGTTCCAGCTCTGCCGGTACGTTGCCGTCCCGGGCAGCCTGTATTTGCGTATAGGTCAGCCGGGCAGCGGAGCGCATGAGGGCGCGGATGAACCGGTGGGAGATCACCCGCCCGTCTTCGGTGATCCACATGTGGACGGCCAGACAGGGCCGGTCTTCATCGGGTTTCAGGGAGCACCAGCCGTTGGAGAGCGCCTCCGGCAGCATCGGCACGACCCGGTCCGGAAAATAGACCGAGTTGCCCCGGTCTCGCGCATCCCGGTCCAGGGGGCTGGCGGGCCGCACATACCAGGCGACATCGGCGATGGCGACGATGACATGCCAGTGACAGGCATTGCCGGCCTCGTCGACCTCGCAGCGTTCGGCAAACACCGCGTCGTCGAAATCCCGCGCATCCTCGCCATCAATGGTCACCAGCGGGACGTCGCGAAGATCGGTGCGGTCGCCCAACGGAGCAGCCGTCGCGGCTTCGGCGTCCCGGAGGGCGTCTTCCGAAAACAATTCGGGAATGCCCTGCAGATGAATGGCGATCTTGCTGAAGGCGGTGGGCCCATCCACATCGCCCAACCGTTCGATGATCTTCGCCTGCGCTAGGCCATAACGCCGGCGGGACATCAATTCCGCCGCGACCAGCTCGCCGGGTTCGGCCCCCATGGTTTGGTTTGGCGGCACCTCATAATCAAAGCGCTGGCCCTTCATCACCGGATGCAGCCGGTTGTCGTGATCGAAAACGCCCAGGATGGCCTTGGGCGCTGCGTCCAGTTTGCGGATCACGGCGGCCTGGTAGGTATGGTCGTCCAGCCGGGTCAGCCGGGCCAGAACCCGGTCGCCGGCGCCGGGCGCGCTGAAATTCCGTCCGCCCCGCTTGATCAGGATGACCGGCGGGTCCCGGTCCTCCCGCCAATTGGCGGGCCGCGCGGTTGCTTCACCGTGGGTATCGACGCCGGTCACCTCGACGACCGCCACCGCCGGCAGGACGCCTGATTTCACATAACGCGCGCCCCGATTGCGGGCGATGAGGCCTTCGTCTTCCATATCGTGGAGCACGGCTTTCAGGTGGTTGCGTTGTTTGGCGCCGACATTGAAGGCGCGCGCGATTTCCCGGCGGCCGACGCCGGTGGGATGCCGTCCGATAAATCCGAGAAGTTCCTGAGGATCGGGAAAGCCCGACGCCGGGGATTTGGATTTCGCCAAGGGGGGGGTCAGTCCGAACTGGAGGCCGCGGCGGATTTCTTCTTGGCCGCTGACTTTTTCTTGCCGGCCGATTTCTTTTTGCTCGACCGTTTCTTGGAGGCGGCTTTCTTTTTGCCGGCCTTGGTGGCGAGGAGTTCGATGGCAAGCTCGAGGCTCGGCGTTTCGTCTTTCTTGTCCTTGGGCAGGGTCGCGCGGACCGAGCCGTGCTGAACAAACGGGCCAAACCGGCCATGGCGCAGCGTAATCGGTTTCTTGTCGCTCGGATGCACGCCGATCTCCACCGGGGCGGGGCGCTTCGGTGCATCCGCCATAAGTGCTACCGCGCGGTTGTGCTGAATGGTCAGGACGTCGTCTTCCTTCAAAGAGACATAGGTGCCTCCCCGTTTGATATAGGGACCAAAGCGGCCAATGCCG
>JAYQGD010000167.1:0-6167 GCA_038140415.1 Rhodospirillaceae bacterium | reverse complement strand
CCAGAGATACCCTGTCAAAACCGCCGTGACTAACACACTCCGCACAAAATTTGACCGCTGTCCCGCCTGAGGCGGCTCCGTCCGGGCGCCTCTATATATTATTTTTTCCGATATTTATCATTGTAATTATGAATTTCACTGAGATAACGCGCTCGCCTAGTATCAATCGCAAGGGAGCATTGCTCCCGAGAGAATTGAACAACGAACCAAAGTGAAAGGAATTTCATCATGAGTGAAGGTAAATGTCCCGTCATACACGCCGCAACGGCCAGCACGGGCACGAACAACAAAGACTGGTGGCCCAATCAATTGAACCTCAAGGTGCTTCACCAGAACACCGATAAATCCAACCCCATGGGCAAGGACTTCGATTACGCCGAGGCGTTCAAGTCCCTCGATCTGGCGGCGGTGAAGAAAGACATTTTCGCCGTCATGACCGACTCAAAGGATTGGTGGCCGGCGGACTACGGCCATTACGGCCCGTTCTTCATCCGCATGGCTTGGCACAGCGCGGGCACCTACCGGACCAGCGACGGCCGCGGCGGCGCGGGCTCCAGCACCCAGCGGTTTGCGCCGCTCAATAGCTGGCCCGACAACGTCAACTTGGATAAGGCGCGGCGGCTGTTGTGGCCGGTGAAGCAGAAATACGGCAACGCCCTCTCCTGGGCGGATCTGATGATCCTGGCCGGCAACTGCGCGCTGGAATCCATGGGATTCAAGACCTTCGGCTTTGCCGGTGGCCGCGAAGACGTGTGGGAACCGGAAGAGGATATCTACTGGGGCACGGAAACCGAATGGCTCGGCGACAAGCGCTATAGCGGCGAACGGGATCTGGAAGACCCCCTGGCCGCCGTGCAGATGGGCTTGATCTACGTGAACCCGGAAGGCCCCAACGGCAATCCGGACCCGGTCGCCTCCGGCGTCGATATCCGCGAGACCTTCGCCCGGATGGCCATGAACGATGAGGAAACCGTCGCTCTGGTCGCCGGCGGCCACACGTTCGGCAAATGCCACGGCGCCGGTGATGCGGCCCTGGTCGGTGCGGAGCCGGAAGGCGCGGCCATCGCCCAGCAGGGCTTTGGCTGGGCCTCCACCCACGGCAGCGGCAAAGGCGTGGACACGATCTCGAGCGGGATCGAAGGCGCCTGGACCCCGACGCCAACCACGTGGGACAACAGCTATCTGGAGACCCTGTTCGGCTACGAGTGGGAATTGAGCAAAAGCCCGGCCGGCGCCCATCAGTGGGTTGCCAAGGACGTCCCCGAGGATAAGAAAGCCCCGGACGCCCATGATCCGTCCAAACGCCACGCGCCGATGATGACCACAGCCGACATGGCGCTCCGGATGGACCCGGTCTACGAGCCCATCGCCCGGCGGTTTAAAGACAACCCGGATGAGTTCGCCGACGCCTTCGCCCGCGCCTGGTTCAAGCTGACCCACCGGGATATGGGTCCGCGCGACCGCTATCTGGGGGCGGACGTGCCGGAAGAAGTGCTGATCTGGCAGGACCCGGTGCCGGCGGTGGATCATGACTTGATCGACGAGAAAGACGCCGCCGACATCAAGGCCAAGATCGCGGCCAGCGGCTTGTCCGTTTCGGAGATGGTCTCCACCGCCTGGGCATCAGCCTCCACCTACCGGGGCTCCGACATGCGGGGCGGCGCCAATGGCGCACGTATCCGCCTGGCGCCGCAGAAAGACTGGGAGGTCAACCAGCCGGCCCAGTTGGCCAAGGTGCTGGATGTCCTGGAAGGCGTCCAAAAGGACTTTAATGACGCCCAATCGGGCGGCAAGAAAGTCTCTCTGGCGGACGTGATCGTCCTGACGGGCAGCGCCGGCATCGAACAGGCGGCCAAGAACGCCGGCGTTGATGCGGTGGTGCCGTTCACGCCGGGCCGGACCGATGCCTCCCAGGATCAGACGGACGTTGAGTCCTTCTCGGTTCTGGAGCCCGCCGCCGACGGCTTCCGCAACTACCAGAAAGCGGCCTACAGCATCTCCGCGGAGGAGCTGTTGCTCGACAAGGCCCAGTTGCTGACCCTGACCGCGCCGGAAATGACGGTGCTGGTCGGCGGCCTCCGGGTCTTGGGCGCGAATGTGGACGGCTCAAAGCACGGCGTGTTCACCGACCGGGAAGGCAGCCTGACCAACGACTTCTTCGTCAATTTGCTCGATATGTCGACGGAGTGGAAACCGGTCTCGGATGCGGAAGACGTGTTCGAAGGCACAGACCGGTCCAGCGGCAGCGTCAAGTGGACGGCGACACGGGTGGACCTGGTGTTCGGCTCGAACTCCCAGTTGCGGGCCCTGGCCGAGGTTTATGCCTGCGACGACTCGGGCGAGGCCTTCGTCCAAGATTTCATCGCCGCCTGGAATAAGGTGATGAACGCGGACCGCTTCGACGACAAATAAATCCCTGTGTAAATACCCCTAAACGAAACTTGGGCGGGCCTTTATGGTCCGCCCTTTTTTTCCGCTAGAGGGTGAAAGGCCGGACCTCCACCTTGCCGCCCCGCGCCATCAGAATGTGCGCCTCCGGGATTTCGGTCCATTCGCTGGCGTCATCCAAAGGCTCGGACAGAACCAGGCAGGCGTCGGACCCTTTTTCGAACGTCACGTGATTATCTTCGATGCGGATCGGCCCGCCGGTCCCCAGATAGAGGCTCGGCGATTGCGCGTCGCTGGAATACCGGAGCGCGCAAATATTGTCGCCGTCGGAAATGGCAGCGGTCATGCGGAACGGCTCTTCGGTGCCGCTCTTTTCCATCACTTCCAGGATTTGGCCAATGGTGCGTTTCAGCGCTTCTTCGGTGTCGTCCGCCAAGCCGTTGCCGCAGGCAAGCAGGAAGAACGCCTCGCTGTCGGTGGTGCCGTTTCTATTCTGGTAGTGAAGCGCGGGGATCAGCAGCTCCAACTCCCGGCGCAGGCCGGCGTAGCCGCCGATCCGTCCGTTGTGCATGAACAACATCTCGCCGCAGCGGAATGGGTGGCAGTTCTCCCGGCTGGTCGACGTGCCGGTCGAGGCCCGTACATGGGCGAAGAACAGCCGCGACTGAATTTGCTCGGACAGGCTGCGCAAGTTCGCGTCGTTCCAGGCCGGCAGAGTGTCGCGGAAAATGCCCGGCGTGTCTTGCGATCCGTACCAGCCCAGACCGAACCCGTCGCCGTTGGTCGGCACGATGCTGCGGCTGGCGGACAGGCTTTGTCGGATCAGGGAGTTTTCCGGCTTGAACAAGAGCTCCTCCAGCAGGAGGGGCGGTCCGGAATAGGCGAGCCATCGGCACATGCTATCGACTTTCAAAATGGGGCACGCCGATCAACCGGCGCGACGCGTCTTCAGGCGTATATATATGCAAGCTGTTCATCAATCTGCCATAGAGGTGCAGGCTGACCACCGGGTCCCGGTCTTCGGGCACGCCGGTCACATGGATATGGTCCGGGTTCGGTACGAACGTGCTGACCGAGCCGGGGCTCAGAAACACAATGCCGCCAGGGGTCAGGGGATAGTAGTCCGCATCATCCCAGCCCGCACCCGGCAGGAACGCACGTTCTTCGAGGACTCCGTCGAGCACCCCGACCACACCCCAGGTGCCGTGATCATGGATCGGCGTCCATTGACCCGGCAGCCACACCAGGGCGAACAGCGACACCCCGTCGGCATCGCCCACATGAATCGCGTTCCGGGCATATTTTTCCGGGTCTTCGCGCAGATGATCCACCTCCAGCAACGCCCGCCCGGCGCGCGCCAGCTCCAGCATCAAAGGCGCAATGGCCGCCACATTCGCGCCCGCGTCCAGTCCGCGGCCGGCCAGATCATCACATGCCGCCACAAAGTCGTTAAGCCGTTGATCCATCATCCAAAAGCCACATCCATCATATAAATCGCGGTTAAAGCAATTCGCGAGGCTTATAAATGGGGATGAAGACCTTGTTCAACGGGAAAGGAGCCATGAAACTCATAGGCTAGGATGCTAGGCTGGCGGAAACGGGAGGAAACACGCCATGGAACTCAAGGAACTGACCGCGGCCGAGGTAATGACAGGGCTGGAGGCGGGTGATTTTTCCGCCGAGGAACTGGCGCAGGCGCTGATTAAACAAGCCGAAGATCAGGCGCATCTGAACGCCCTGGTCACTTTCGACGGCGACAAGTTTCTAGCCGCCGCCCGGCAATCGGATACGGACCGCGCCAACGGCAAGGTGAAAGGCCCGCTGCACGGCCTGCCCATCGTGGTCAAAGACAATATCGACGTCGCCGGCTGGATCACCACGGCGTCGACCCCGGCGCTGGCGGATCATGTGGCGGCCAAACAGGGCCCGGTCATGGACGTGCTGCTGAACGCCGGGGCGATTGTCATGGCCAAGGCCAACATGCATGAGCTCGCCTTCACGCCGGGCATCATCCCGCCGAGGGACGGCAGCCCGATCCAATTCGGCGCCCACGGCAATGCGCTTAATCCCTATGACCCAACGCGATCCCCGGCCGGCAGTTCATCCGGCACCGGCGCCGCCGTCGCCGCGCGAATTGCACCCGTGGGCCTGGGCTCCGATACAGGCGGGAGCGTGCGCAACCCTTCCGCCTGGTGCGGCATTACAGGCCTACGTCCCACCCTCAAGCGCTACGCCCAGGATTTGGTGGTGCCGATCTCCTGGACCCGGGACACCATCGGCCCGATGGCGCGGTCCGTGAACGATCTGCTTTTGCTGGATCAAGTCATCACCGGCGCGCCGGCGGAAGCGCCCCTCTCCCTCTCCGGCATCCGGCTCGGTGTCGACCGGGACTATTACTGCACCAGCGCCGATCCGGAGATCGCCGCCATGTTCGATGAAGAAACCAACCGCCTTGCGCAGGCCGGCGCGGAGATCATCGACGTCAGCATCGAGGGCCTGGAAGAAATGATCAGCGCCTTCGGCCAGGCGATTTCCATGTACGAGATCGTCCGCGCCCTGCCCGAGTATCTCAAAGCCAGCGGCGCGAAGATCGGCGTTGAACAGCTCTTGGACGGCATCGCCGCCAGCGGATTGCGGGACACACTGAAGAAACTCCTCAAGCCCGAAACCATCACGGAAGAAGCCTATCAGGAGTCGCTGGAGCTGCGGAAAACCCTCCAAGCCCGCCACGCGGCCTGCTTCACCGAGAACAGCTTGGATGCGCTGATCCTGCCGGCAACCCTGATCCCGCCGTTCCCGCTCGCCGATCCGGGAACGTATATGTATCGCGGCAAGGAAATGCCGGGACTGCACGGCTGTCATCACAATGTGCAGCCCCCGACCCTCTGCGGCACGCCCGGGCTCACCATGGCGACGGCGCTCAACACGGACGGCCTGCCCCTAGCCATCGGGCTGGACGGTCCGGCCGGCGGCGACCGGCGGTTGTTGGCCATCGGCGTGGCCCTGGAAGTCATCCGGCCGCCCCTGCCCGCGCCGTTCTAACGGAAACTGCCGGTCACGTTCGCCTCACACGATTTTGACCGGAAATCGGAATAAACCGGCTGGTCCGTGCGTTTTATATGGACTACACACCGATGATCCGTTGAACGACAAAATCAGGAACCCTCTCATCATGAAACTTTCCCGATTATTCGCCGTTTTGGCGGCCGGCGCTTTCCTGGTCCTTTCCGGACCCACGGTGCAGGCCAACCAGAACGTCAAACTCGATCCTGCGGTCCAGAAACTGTTCATGGACGCCAAGGGCATTCAGGACCGCGCTGTTGACCGGCAGACCTTTAACGGCAAGCCCGTTCTGGTCACTTTCTTCGCCAGTTGGTGACTAAGCTGTAAAGCAGAGTTCGGGCAACTCTCAAAATTTCTGAAAGACGGCGGCACCGATAAGGTCAGCATCATCGCGATCAGCTGGACCGAAGGCCGCTACGGTTCCGCATCGGCCGCCAGATTGCGCAGCTTTGTGCGGGAATTCCATCCGGCGATCCGCGTCGTCCATGAGACGCCGGAACTGGTGAAGGCGTTTTCGCCGCTGGTGTATGTGCCGGCGAATTTCGTCTTCGACAAAACCGGCAAGCGGATTTACGGCGACGGCCAGCGCAATCCGATGAACGCCGAAGACCTGATGCGGATTATCGGCACCGGTTCGTAAGATCGGCTGATGGTTAACGCAAAGCGGCCCGCGGGATTTCCGGCGGGCCGTTTTCTTTTTCGGGTCAGACCTACTT
>JAYQGD010000166.1:3714-6168 GCA_038140415.1 Rhodospirillaceae bacterium | reverse complement strand
TCCTTGTAGCGTTGGAGGATCACCCCCCTGCCCCGGGTCATCTCCGGCACGTCGTCCAGCGGGAACAGCAGCAGCTTGCGGTTCTCCCCGATGACCGCTATGTGATCGCCCTCCACCTTGCAGGCGGCCGCTGCCTCGTCATCGCCTTTGACGTTGAGGATTTGCTTGCCGCCCTTGGTTTGGGCCATCACGTCTTCGGATTTGACGATAAAGCCGCGCCCGGCGCTGGAGGCCACCAGGAATTTCTCTTCCGGTTTGAACAGGAATAAATTGACCAGGTCATGTTCATTGCCGAGATCAATCATTAATCTAACCGGTTCGCCGAAGCCTCGCCCGCCCGGCAGCTTGTCGCAGGATAACGTATAGAAGCGACCGTTGGTGGCAAACACCAGGACCTTATCCGTAGTCTCGGAGTGGAAGGCGAACTTGGCCCGGTCGCCGTCCTTGTATTTCACCTCGGAGACATCCTCGAGATGCCCCTTGGCCGCTTTGATCCAGCCCTTTTCGGAGCAGATGACCGTGATCGGTTCCTTCTCGATAAAGGCTTCGAGCGGCACATCGAAGACCGGCGGGGCCTCGCCGATTTCGGTGCGCCGTTTGCCAAGCTCGTCCTTGCCGCCGAAATTCTTTTTGATCTCCTTGACCTCGTCGGCGATCCGCTTCCAGCGCAGTTTCTTGTCCTTGAGGAGCTTATTGAGCGCGGCCCGTTCCTTGGTCAGTGCATCGTGTTCGGTCTTGATCTCCATCTCCTCGAGCCGGCGTAAACTCCGCAAGCGCATGTTGAGGATGGCGTCGGCCTGGGTCTCGGTCAGCTTGAACGCCTTGATCAGACCGGCCTTGGCGTCGTCTTCTTCCCGGATGATGCGGATGACCTCATCCAGGTTGAGGTAGGCTTTGAGGTAGCCTTCCAGCACATCCAGCCGGGTTTCGATCTTGCCCAGCCGGAACTTGGACCGCCGCACCAGCACATCCAGCCGATGATCCAGAAAAGCCTGCAGGACATCGCGGAGGTTCATCACTCTTGGGGTGTTGTCCGCATCGATCACGTTCATATTGAGGCTGAAGCGGGTCTCCAGATCGGTCTGCTTAAAAAGCTGCTCCATCAGCATATCCGGATCGATGGTACGGTTCTTTGGTTCCAGCACGATACGGACATCTTCCGCCGACTCATCGACGATGTCGTTGAGCATGGGCAGCTTGCGAGCGTTCAACAGCTCCGCGATTTTTTCGATCAGCCGTGATTTTTGGATCTGATAGGGAATTTCGGTGATGACGATCTGATACTGGCCGCGGCCCAAATTCTCTTTCTTCCATTTGGCGCGGATACGGAATCCGCCCCGGCCGGTTTTGTAGGCGGCGACCACGGCCGCCCGGTCTTCGACCAGGATGCCGCCGGTCGGAAAGTCCGGTCCGGGGACAAACTCCACCAGCTTGCCGATGGTGGCATTGGGGAACTTGATCAAGTGCGAGAGCGCGTCGCAGATCTCGCCCACATTGTGAGGCGGAATGCTGGTTGCCATACCGACGGCGATGCCGGCTGCGCCATTCGCCAGCAGGTTCGGAAAGGCCGCCGGCAGGACGAAGGGCTCTTTCTCCTCTCCGTCATAGGTTTCGCGGAAGTCGACGGCGTCTTCGTCGATACCATCCAACAGCGCCTTGGCGACTTCGGTCAGGCGCGCCTCGGTGTATCTCATGGCGGCGGCGTTATCGCCGTCCACGTTGCCGAAATTGCCCTGCCCGTCGATCAGCGGATAGCGGACGGCAAAGTCCTGCGCCAGGCGCACCAGCGCGTCATAGACCGCCTGATCACCGTGGGGGTGGTATTTACCGATGACGTCGCCGACAACCCGGGCGCATTTTTTGTAGCCGCCGGACGGGTCAAGTTTGAGCTGGCGCATGGCGTACAAAAGCCGCCGGTGCACCGGTTTAAGGCCGTCCCGTACATCGGGCAACGAGCGGGACATGATGATGGAGAGCGCATAGGAGAGGTAGCGTTCGCTGATCGCGTCGGCCAGACGCGTGTCGCGAATGTCTCCCCCGGACCCATCGGGCAAGGTCATTTCGTTCATAATTTCCTCAGGGACAAGAAGTCTTCAGCTACCAGATATAGTAGCCAATTGTTTCACACGGTCAACAAGTCGTGTCCGGGCTGACGGCGCGCCGGTTTTGTGATGAATGAAGGCGTGCCGCTCCAGGAAGTACCCGGTGAGCTCCAGCCCGTCCGCGACATCGACCATCGGCGCATCCTCTTGTGATTCCAGGGACTTCAGGAACCGTGGCAGCGGCAGCATCTTGTCGTGATAGGGCCGCCCAGCCTGTTCCGAAACCGCTTGTCCCGATTTAGGCGACACATAGTTCAGGTCGTCGCTGGCCCCGGTCGCCGCGCAGGCGGTCAGATCAAGTCCGAATCCAAGCTGCGTGAGGCGTTCCCTCTCCCAGGCAACGTAGCGGGCG
>JAYQGD010000166.1:0-3704 GCA_038140415.1 Rhodospirillaceae bacterium | reverse complement strand
CGATCCAGTTTTTGTCGTCCATGGCCTCGATTAAGACGTGGAGCGAGGCGAAGATTTCCGGCATGGGTTCCCGCTCAGGCAAGGCCCGTTCGGTCACCGCACAAGCGGAGGACAGTCCCGCCAGTTTCAGCGGGTCGCCCAGGACAGGCGCGGCGTTCGGTGTCAGCAACTCGCAGATATAGGTGCCGAGGTGATCTTCCAGCCGGGCGCGCCAATCCGCGGTGACAAAGTTGCCGGCTTCATAGATGCCGCGGGCCCGTTTGCCGGCGCCGCCCCGGACCAAGCCGGAATGAGCGCCGTGTTCGGCCGTCAGCAGTGTGACAATGATGGAGGTTTCGCCGTGTTTCCGGGCGGATAGGACGATACCGTCGTCGGTCCAGTTCATGCCGCCGCTTCGATGAGGAGCGCAGCCAGTTCCGCCGGATCATCGACCATCACATCATGGCCGCTGTTCACGGTCCGGCAGTGCCAGCGCGGATCGGCATCGGTCAGTTCCTGGAATTGGATGAAATTGCTGGGGTCATGTTTCATCGCCCGGATATAGGTGCACTTGGCCACGTCTTCCAGGACGACGGTCCGTTTGACCGGCTGAACCATGCAGCCGAAGGGCTGCGGCGTGCACTGGCTGTCCACCCACGCCTGATTTTCCTCGCGGATGCGGAACTTGGCGGCGGGAATCGGCGGGACTGTGTTCATGGGACTTTCGGCGGCGGCTTTTGCCGTACCCTCCGACTGGGCGGCGGGTGTGTAGTCCCGGAGGCTCTTACCGTCTCCGGGCAGAAAGGCGTCCAGATAAATCAGCGCTGACAACTTGTCCGGGATTTGGCTCGCCACCCCGGTGATGACCATGCCGCCATAGGAATGGCCGCAGAGCGCCACCTCGTCCAGCTCCTCCCACTTGATCAGGTTCACCACGTCGGTGACGTGGGTATCCAGATTAATATCCGGCGTCAGGAGATGAGATTTATCGGCAAGACCAGTCAGCGTCGGGGTGAAGACCGTGTGCCCCTTCGCCTGCAACAGCGGTGTCACGTATTTCCAGCACCAGCCGCCGTGCCAGGCGCCGTGCACTAGAACGAAGGTCGTCATCAGGCGCCGTCCCCTTCCCGCTTCTTGGTGCCGGTGCGGCCTTCCATGCCCGGCCGGTTGCCGCCGGCGTGGTTGATCGTAAAGACGTTCTCCACGGCGGTGTAATCATAGTAGCCCATCCGCGCGAGGGGTTTGTATTTCGGAATGTCCAGCTTACCGTCTTCGCCGATATAGTCGTCGTTGATGTGGATCATCACCACCCGGCCGATCACGATGTCCGCCGATCCGAGACCGCCCGGTCCGTTGCCCGGCAGCCGCAAGGATGTATGGAATACACATTCAAAATTTACCGGCGACTCCGCGACCCGGAACGGCGCGACGATGTCGGACGGCGCCTTGGTGACGCCCGCCAGCTCAAACTCGTCCACATCGGCATCCACTTCCTGGGCGGACTTGTTGACCGCGTCCCGGAGGTCATAGGTCGCCAGATTCCAGACGAATTCGCGGGTGTTTTCCGCGTTGGTGACACTGTGCTTACGGCCATCGGCGCGCGGGTTGGCGGAATACATGACATAAGGCGGATTGAAACCCAGATTCTGAAACTGGCTGTAGGGCGCCAGATTGGGAATACCGTCTTCCGACAGGCTGGATATCCAGCCGATGGGCCGGGGCACCACGCAGGATTTAAAAGGATCCCACGGCAGGCCGTGATCTGACGTTCCGGGCTCGTATTTCATGCTGTTCCCCCTGTTGGTCTATGCCATGCAGAAACCTCCCGCCACCGGGCGGCTCATCAAGCCATACTGTGATCTTTTTGAGCCAGGGACTCAACCGGTTGCGATGTAATCCCGCATTTGCTGGGCTTCATTCTCCAACTCGTCCACCCGGTTCTTCACCACGTCGCCGATACTGACGATGCCGACAAGTTGGTCATTCTGAATAATGGGAATGTGGCGGATGCGCCGCGCGGTCATTTCGCGGCGGAGATGGTCCATTTCCTCGTCCGGAGAACAGCTGAAGACGTCCTTGGTCATGATGTCGGAGGCCGGCAGCGCCAACAGGCTGGCGCCATGCCGGGACACGCCGCGTACGATATCCCGTTCCGAAAGTATGCCTTCCAGGTGCTTGTCATCGTCCGCGATCAGCACCGCGCCGATGTTTTTCTCGGCCATCAGATCGGCCACTTCCTGCACGGTATTGTCAGGACTGGCCGTAATGACATCCGAGCCTTTGCCTTTCAGGATTGCTGATATCTTCATGGATCACCCTCCCTGTTGTTATGGCAGTCCTAAATTTGGCCACAAATCGGGGCCGGAGCCAAATAAAATATTGCCGGGGATTTACGTAGCGACCCGTTTGCGCAACCACCAGATGAAGATCAGGGCCGTACCGAACATGGTCAAGCTGTACGTCGCGGCCGGAATAACCGCCGCGCCACCGCCGAAAAGCAAGGTGCCGACGGCGATGGCCAGGGTG
Source organism: Rhodospirillaceae bacterium (assembly GCA_038140415.1). Classification (GTDB taxonomy): domain Bacteria; phylum Pseudomonadota; class Alphaproteobacteria; order Rhodospirillales; family UBA2165; genus JAYPHU01. The sequence goes on along the minus strand of JAYQGD010000166.1, from coordinate 1,199 downwards.
CCGTTTTGCAGGCCGCATTCAATGGAAATCGCGATACGCTGCTGCACGCCGGAGCCGAACATGGCCCCCAGCCACCAGGCGAGGGCCAGCATGATCAGGTTCAAGGCCAGGGTAATCAGCCCGGCATCCGCATAATAGGCGGCAATATTCGCGCGTTCCTGATAAACCGCGCCGGCCAACACGATGAAGAACAGCACGGCGGATGTTTTTCGGGCTGGGCCATCGAATTTAAGGGCAAATCCTTCCGCCCAGCGCCGAACCGCCAGGCCGATCAGTACCGGCACGGTGACAATTAGGAAGACGCTGACAGCGGTTTTGCCGACGGACACGTCCCCTTCCAGATTGCCGCCCATGAGGTGGGTATAAGAGAACACTACGATCAGCGGGATGGTGATGACGCAAAGCAGACTGACGATGGCGGTGAGCGAGATGGAGAGCGCCACGTCGCCTTTGCCGAACGCGGTCAGGATATTGGAGGTCACACCGCCCGGCGCGGCGGCAATGATCATAACGCCCAGGGCTATTTCCGGGGAGACCGGCCAGATGGTGATCAGGATAAACCCGACGACGGGCAATAGGATCATCTGCGAAATCAGCCCGACGATGAAATCCTTGGGCTGTTTGGCGACGCGGGTGAAATCCTGAACGGTCAGGCCCAGGCCCAGCGAAAACATGATGAACGCCAGCGCCAGCGGCAAAATCACATCGGTTACAATCCCCATAGTCCCCTCTCCTTTTGAAGCATCACTTTGTGCGTCAGTCTTACCGGGCTAAGTCTTTGCAGAAGATTAATCAGGCGTTGTAGTCCAGCCCCCAATCCCGGTAGCGTTCGGGATCGTCGCCCCATTTCTCCCGGACCTTCACGAAAAGAAACAGATGTACCCGGCAGCCGAACATATCTTCGAGCTCTGTCCGGGACTCCGCACCGATGGATTTAATCCGCGCACCCTTCTTGCCCAGGACAATGGCCTTTTGACTGTCCCGCTAAACATAGATCACCTGTTCGATCCGGATGCTGCCGTCTTCCTGATCGGCCCAGGCTTCGGTCTCGACTGTAGCCGCGTAAGGCAGTTCCTGGTGGAGCTGGTGATATAGCTTCTCCCGGGTGATCTCGGCCGCGAGCAGGCGTTCGGGCATATCTGAGAGCTGGTCTGCCGGAAACAACCATGGCCCTTCCGGCACTATGGACGCCCAATGCT
>JAYQGD010000165.1:0-6187 GCA_038140415.1 Rhodospirillaceae bacterium | reverse complement strand
GCCTTGCCCAACTAGTACGTCAACCTGACGCAGCTTGGAGACAATCTCTTCCGGTTTGTGTCGTTTGATACTCATTATCAGTCCTCCCATTCCTATCATAAAGGGTGGACCAACTCAGTGGGGGAGGACCAGAGGCTAACAAAAGACGACGCAACCGTCTCGCCGGAAAAAATGGAAAAGCGGATCGCCCGATTTGCCGATCTGGTGCCATATAAGGATACGATGAACGCCGAGCACGGCATCCCGCCGGAGGCCATGCGTATGATGTCGTCAGACAAAGTGTTCCCGGTGATGAGCCCGGAAGGCTGGGAAGGCCGCTCCAAAATCGCGCCGGACAAGGGGGCGCCCGGTCTTACGGTTACCATCGCCGAATGCCCGCCGGGCGATTCTTCCGGTCTGCATAAGCACACCGACACGGTCGAGAACTTCTTTTGCATCGAAGGGACATTTGAAATTGTTTGGGGGGCGGACGCCGAGCATTCGGTCAAACTTGGCACACTCGACTTTATTTCAATCCCTGCCGGCGTCTACCGCGAGTTCCGCAACGCCGGCGAGACCATGGGCCGGTTGTTCGTGGCGATCCAGTCGCCGCCGGGCGAGGAACATGACACGGTTATTCACGCCGCCAAGTCCGGGGAGATTATCGAAGAGAAGTGGGGCAAGGAAACCCGCGACGCCATGGCCGGCATCGGCGTCAGGTTCGGCGAGTAGTCCAAACCTCTCCGGATGCCGGCTTACTTCTCCGCGCCGGCCCAGCCTGAGTGGGCGACGCAGACGCAATGGAGCGCAGCGGAATTAATCCTGCCGGGGTCGCCAGCCTTCGCCCAAGTTTTCCTGGGGCTTCGGCTGGCAGGCCGGCTTTCAAATTTTCTCTAAATGTAAACCCAGTGAGGTTAGTTCAGACCGGGCTTGCCGGTCGTGGCGCGCATGCCGTCGCTGGATGCCCAAGCCACAGCGTCCTCTTGGTCATACGTCACGAGATGTTTGGTCACGCTCTCATCCCGCGACCCCTGGAACATACGCCACATGCCAAATTGGAATGAATCTCTTGCAAGTAATGAGGTAAATCTGCGCCCGTGAAGTTTGTCGGTAGAATTCACCAGATGCGCCATGGTCCGGATTTCGGGGCCGTAAATTTCCAGATCGGCCTGACGAAAATCCCAAATCCGGTTTGTGCCGGGTTTGAAGTGCTCCTCCGTCAACAGGGCATTAAAGGCGCTCATTGCCCTGTTGCGGCCAAAGGAACCGGAAACCTGCAGATAATAGAGATTCTCGTTCTCGTTATAGTCGGCATTAATGTCGTGCATGTACATTTGACCTGCCTTCAACTGTATTTTCTCTGATCGCAATATGGGAAGGGTGGGGGCTTTTAAATATATTTTTCCCTTCCGGCGCCGTGCATAAAACAATATTCGAATTCCCACAAACACCCAATCGAAGACAGGCCGCCTAGTTCGCTACTTCTCCGCGCCGGCCCAGCCTGAGTGGGTAATGTCGAACATCACACCATTAGCGTCACGGAACTTGATCTCGTAGTAGCCGTCGTCGGTGTCCGGCATTTCGCCCATGATGTATTTGGCGCCGTTTTCCTCCGCGAGTTTGTGGCTTTCCGCCACGTCATCGACCCAGAACCCCATATGGTGCAGGCCGACGAACTCCTTGCCGCGACCTTCGGGGTGGCTTTCCTTGCCGGCCAGGACGTCCGATTTGAAATTGAGGAGCGTCAGGCTCATCACGCCGTCGGTCAGATAAACCACAGAAGCATAGTCGTTGTCGTATTCCTGGGCGCGGGTCAGCCCGAAGGTCTTTTCATAGAACGCCGCCGACGCCTGCGGATCGGGGACGGAAAGGGCGATGTGTCTTAGTTTGCCGGCCATGGAAGCCTCCTGTCATCCAGTTATCGGATTTTGCTAAAGTCAGGATACTCGCCGCGCGCCACTTTGTCCCGCGTTGATGAGCCTAGCCACTTCCGGTCTTTGCCAAGCTCCCGGATTGAGAAACGGTGGGGAGGGTGACGGTGACCTTGGTTCCCTCGCCTGGCGTGCTCTCGATGGCCAGTTCACCGGCATGAGCTTCGACGATGGCCTTCGCCAGGGAAAGGCCCAGTCCGATCCCGTCGTTGGCGGTTTCGGAGACTTCATCGATATTGCCGAAGGTGATCAGGGCGTTTTGCACCGCCTTGGCGTCCATGCCCGCGCCCGGGTCGGCGACGGTCAGGGTGAGAAACCCGGCCGGGCCGGATTCAGAGTTAATGGTGATGCGATCGCCTCACCGGTATAGTCGAGACCATTGGAGATCAGGTTTAAAATAACTTGTTTGAGCGCGCGGTTGTCGCCGGAAACGGACGGCAGCTCGTCGGGAACGGAGTTCAAGAGCGCCACGCCTTGCTCTTCGGCGCGCGCGGCCATTTGCGAAATGCCGGCGTCCGCCAAATCAGCGAGATCGACAGTTTCTTCGCGAATTTTGAAGTTGCCGGACTCAATGCTGGATAGTTCCAGGATGTCGGAGATCAAGCTCTCCAAATTAACGCCCGAGTCCACAATGTGACCCAAATACTCCTGGAGTTTGCTGAAGTCGATGCCGTTCTCGCCGCTCATCTTAACGACCTCGGCAAACCCCATAATGGCATTAAGCGGTGTCCGCAGTTCATGGCTCATATTGGCCAGAAAGGCGGATTTCGCTTTGTTGGCGAGCTCTGCAGCGTGCATGGCTTCAGCCAGATCGGCGGTCCGCTCCCTCACTTTTTCCTCAAGACCTTCGCGGGCGTCATTTACCTCCATCAGGGCGGCTCGGTTGGCGATGGCGTAGCGGATGGAGCGTTCCAGCAATTGCGGGGTTAGTTCATTCTTGTCGAGAAAATCCGCGGCGCCGACATCGGACGCCTGCTGATCAATTTCCGGAGTTGTTAGACCTGTCAGAAGAATGACCGGTAAGGCCGGATAATTTTCGTTGAGCGTTTGCAGGACCTCGAGGCCGGTTTCACGGCCAAGCCTAAAATCGGTCAGGCAAGCATCAAACGTCTGATCGGCGCATTTTTCCAATGCGTCCGCACTGCTGGTCGCCCATTTTATCTCGTAGTGCTGACGTTTAACCTTATCGAATTGCCGCTTTAGCAGCAGAACGTCGGTCTCACTGTCTTCGATCAGGAGAATGCGGAGAGGCTCTTTCCGGGAAGTGGCGTCTTTCAGGGACATTCGGGTACGCACTGCTTTTTTGTTCATCTTGGCCAAGGCTGCCACGGCCTTGTGTAACAATACTAAGACGTGAATTTGGGTGTCGCAATTCATGGTAGGTGCAACGTTAGTAGGGTATACCCGTAACGCATTGATCTGAATCAAGTGGGATTGGGAAAATCGGGGAAGGAGCATCCATGTCAGGCAGGCTAAAACTTTCATTGGCGATTGATCGCTATGACCGGCACATTCCGTTTTTCGACGGCACGCTTGATTTGCCGGACGGTCTCGAGATCGACGTCAAACAGGCCGGCCAGAACAATACGCTGCGGGACGGCACCGACCGGCATGGCCGCATGATCCATGACGGGGAATTCGATATCTGTGAATTCTCCATGTCCACGTTCCTGATGGCGAAGGGCCGGGGGATGCCCTTGGCCGGGATTCCAGTCTTTCCCCGCCGGCTGTTCAGCCAGAGCCAAATGTGGGTGCACCCTGATTCCGGGATTTGGCATCCGAAAGACCTGATCGGCAAAAAAGTCGCGGTCAGTTCCTTTCAGACAACCCTGTCGCTGCTCGCCAAGGGTGATCTGAAGTTTTACTACGACGTCCCGTGGGAGGAGATTCATTGGCTCCTCACCTCCAGCGAGAAAGTGCAGTTCGAACCAAAGCCGGGGGTGAAGATCGATTTTATCGGCGATCAAGCCGGGCTCGGACACAAGCTTGTCGCAGGGGAGGTGGACGCCATGTTCCTGCCCCGCCCGCCCAAATCCGTTGCCGCCGGTGAAACGCCGGCCCGGCATTTGTTCAAGGACTGCCGGGCGGAGGAAAAGGAATACTTCGATACGGTCGGCGATTTTCCCATCATGCATGTGGTGGCGGTGCGGCAATCGCTGATCGAGGAGGAACCCTGGTTGGCGCAGGCAATCATCGACATGTTCAACCAAGCCCTGGATCTGTCTGAGCGGTATTACGATGACCCGGGCTTCACCCGGCTGGCTTGGGCCCGTCATGGGGTCGAAGAAGAACGCGACGCCCTCGGCAATCCGTGGCAGAATGGCTTCAAGAAGAACCGCGCCAATCTGGAGCGCTTCATCAAGTACTCCCACGACCAAGGGCTGATCGATGAGATATATCCGCCGGAAAACTTGTTCGTGGACAGCACGTTGGATACATAGAGAGGACGGAAGGCCGGGAGGACAGGATGGCCTATTCACTGGAAGACTTCTGTAGCGACGCCCACGATATTTTGACCGCCGGCCGGGATCAGGCGGCGCTGGAAGCGGTGGCCGAAAAGCTGAAGCAGCTTGTGGTTAATCCGGACTTTGTATCGGCCACGTTCGATGATGACATGCCGCCTGGCAAACAGGAACTTTGGCATGACCCGGATACGGACATGCTGGTCCTGGCCCATTTACAAAAGGCCGGGAAGAGCGGCAAGCCGCACAGCCACGGGCAGTCCTGGGCGGTCTACGCCAACTGCCGGGGCGTTACCAATATGACTGAATGGCAACGCGCCAACTCGCAAGCTGACGATCATGCGGAGCTGGAGATCACGGAACAGTACGGTTTGGGGCCGGGCGATTCCAAAGCCTATGGCCCCGGCGTGATCCACTCGACGGCCCATCCCGACGGCGCCTGGGTCATCCGGGTGACCGGCGGGGACTTGGATCAGGTGCCGCGCTATCGGTTTGATCCGAAGAAAGATAAAATGCCGGAGCTGGTTTAGCCCAACGGACCGAAGTCAGGCGGCGGGATGCGGCGTTTAGACGCCGCCTCGTAAGTTGAGGCGATCCTGAGAAGGCAGTCTTCCGTCCCCGGTTCAGAACGGAACACCAACGAGAAAGGCAACCCCGGCGCCGCCAATTCAGTCGGTATTTTAGAGGGCGAAGAGACGTATTTGGTCTTGTCGTCGTTCAGTTTGAACACGGGATCGTACGCGACACTGACATAGCCCGCCGGCACCAGCATCTCCGTCAGGCCGGCGTTGGGGCCGTAAAGGCTCTCTGGGCGCAGGTTGTGCAGGATATCATATTGGTGCGGCCCGCCGATGATTCCCGGCGGCCATGGCGTATGTAGGCGGACGAAGGCGTCCAGCTTGTTCTCAATCAGCACCATCATGTCGACGCGCCGCAGCAATTCCCGCAGCATGATCCGCTCATTCACCCCCTGGCGGCCGTCCAGCGGATTGCGGGGATCGTCCGTTTCTTCCCAATTCTTGAAGGCGGCGCGCTGATCGTCTCCCCAAAACTTGGATCGGGCGTTGAGTTGTTCCCAATTGTCTAGTGCTTCGTGGAAGCCGGCGGCTTTCCAGTCCTCCGCCCGGCGCATCAGGTATTGGCTGATATGAAAGCGGAATGTCTTGGCCAATACCTGTTTTTGAATGGTGGCGATATCCAGATTGGCCGGACCGTCGATCTTGCCTTCGGCCAGGGCGACGCAATAGTCGATCGGGTCCATATTGCCGTCGCCGAACGTCTTGCCCGGCAGAAACTCGGTCGGCTTGATCGCGGCGGCGAACTCCTTGAACAGGGGCGTGTCGTCCGGGGCCAGGCGGAACAGGATGTCCGGCATAAACACGGGGAGCAATGCGTGCAGCGCCCTGCGGAAGTCCGGTTCCATCTGTTCCAGGTCCGGATCAGGCGTCCACAAAGGATCGCCTGATTCAACCAGTGTCGCGCCCAAATGTTCGCCGAGAACGCTTTTAATTTCCGCGACAGCCGCATCGACAATGGGTTTCTCGGTCACCGAGGCCGCAGGGTAAACCATGGACTCTCGCACGACGCCTAGCCGAATATCTTTGAGCGCGCCGTTCCCGCCATCGCCGGCCACATGGTCCGCATACGGCGTGTCGAGAACCGAGGATCGGGGGATGGTCGTATAGGGGTCGCGTGGATCGTAATAGCCGTTCTCCGGGTCCTTCAATGCGTCCAGGATTTTGGCGCAGTCGGCGAGGCTGCGGCCGTGAATGCCGGACCGGTCGCAATAGATATCCGCCCCGATGGCGCCGCCGT
>JAYQGD010000164.1:0-6196 GCA_038140415.1 Rhodospirillaceae bacterium | reverse complement strand
CATCAATAGGAAAAGATATCTTGTCCGCGAGGCAAAGCAGGCACTCCGGCAAGGGCGCCCTGCCATGACCTGATATAGGCCAAAGAAACCTTTTTACTTTAGATCGATCGGAGCGAAGGCAACGATGGTCCGTCCCCGTTTGGGGTAGACCACGAGGTCGCCGCCCTTTTTGATGACTGCCTGAAGGTCCGCAGGCACCCCGTCGACTTGGAAGAGAGCATCCTTCTCGATCGTGATTTGGTGGCTGCCGGCGGGGCTTGTCAACCGGAGCGTTTCCGAATTCATAGCCACGATCGTGCCGCGGATGGAGTCGTCATGGGAGCGGACGAGTATTTTGTGCGGAACCTTGTCCCAGCGGTAGTGACAGAGTACGGCCTCGCGTCCCGCCACGGCTGCGATCTTCGGGGGGGCGAGCTTGCCATCGAGGACGAAGGAGGTTTTCTTGGCGTTCAAGGTGAGGTTTTCCTTCTTTCCCTTGAGCCAGCGGTCGCAGGTAACCTGAGCGGACAGGTCCAATACTTTGTCCGGGGTCTTCGTCACGACCTTGCCCAGCACGGCCCGGCAAGTGAGGTCGTTGGCCAGCCCGCGTTTGCCTTCTTTCACCGGTTGCTGCTCGGCGGGATCATAGGCCGTGTCTCTGTTCCACAGGGCGATCATCTGGGGCCTCGGTTCATGGATTTGCACCCAGTTCCCCGGCTTGAGGGCAGTGGCCGCATCGCTGGGCTCGCTTTCCATTCGGAAGGAGACCTTGTCGTCATAAGGCACCTTGATTTCCAGGGGAGGATTGGCCTCGAGGTGAATTTCCTTGTGGGTGCGGTGAACGCGCAGGGTGAAGGCGTCCTTGGCCACCGCAATCACTTCGCCCCATTGGAAGTTGGGGGTCGTTTGCAGGTCCAGCCAAGTGGTTTCGTAGAAATAGCCCCAGAGGTCCGGCCGGATGGCCTTGGCGAAAGTGGCTGCATTCACCATGCGACCGTTGATCACGCAGACCGATCCGAGCTTGAGAACCCGCTGGTCGCTGGTGTGGCCCACTTTGGAAAGGCGACCACCGCCGCGGCTTAGGTAATCGAAGTAGTCGATCTCGACCGTGAAATGAACCAGGGTGTCCTTCTTCTTGGCTTCCGCCTTTTTCACCGCGGTGACCTTTCCGGTAAAGGCGGCCGTGGCCCCCCAGGTAGTTGCGGTCGTCATAAGACCCAAGGTTAGGAACAATGCTTTAATATATAAAGTGGTTTTCACGAGAGTGGGTGCCTTTCTAATTTGGTGGATTCGTGTCCGTGTCTGGGCTCTCGATCGCCAACCTACTTTTTGACTTTTGCCGTTGCCTTGCGAATCACCAACCGATAGCCCAAATAATTTTGGTCGTTTCGAGATGAATAAAAGTCGCGGTAGGCACTGCGGCAGTTTTCGGGAAGGGAAATGCGGGAGCCGCCACGTGCCTTGCCGTTCTCGCACCATTCACTGACGTTTCCATAGATGTCGTGCAGGCCCCAGGGATTCGGGAGATAGTTGCCGACAAGAGAGGGGCCGGGCGAACGGTCATTGAGTGTACGATGGGCCGAATTTGAGTAAATGTCGCCGGTGTCGTAGTAGGATTTATCTGCGAAATTGGCATAACGCACCAGCTGTGCCATGTCGTTACCGAAAAAGTATCGCGTCTGCGTTCCGGCACGGGCGGCGTATTCCCATTGCTCCTCGCTTGGCTGCGAATATTCCCAGCCTGCCGGCAATCGGCCTGCCTTTTGCTCCCTGGACGTGAGATTGAGGCCAATCTGCTTGCCGTCGTCCATGTGATACTTGTTGAGCGGATGCAGCTTGTGCTCGCCCACCATGTCCCGCGGCAGGTATCTGCCCACCGTGGTGCTCTGACCGCGAATCAACTCGTATTTCTGCATCCAAAAGCCGTCTTCGATCGTTACCGAACGCTGCTCCTCATCGGGATAGCGTCCGGGGGTGTCTTCAGGGCTGCCCATGGTGAATGTCCCGGCCGGAATCCAGCAAAACACCAGGCCGTGGACGTTGATCCATTCGTCGCCCGGCTTGCCCCGAGCGGGAAACTGGTCCGGCGGCGCGACCGGTTTGGAGCCGGTGCCTTCGAGCTTGAGGTTCGGGGGCAGATTGGCGAAGGTTTTCCGGCCGGCCGATTGCAAGTTGGCGAGCAAATCGCCGCGATTGTTCAGGCGCGAAACCAACGCATCGGCTGAACCGAGAGTTACGACGGTATTTTCCGGCAGATCGAGGTCTTCGAGCTCAGGATCCTTCTTCGAATCGATAAAAAACAGGTCCACCATGCTGCCTCCCCGCTCTTTGAGCTTGGTGAAACAATCGTCCAGCGAATATCCTCCGGCTCGGGTTCCATTGGTTGGCAAACCGATGGTTTTCCGGTCCCCCTCTCGAGATGGAAGCGTGACGATGTTGCCGCTGTAGTAGACTAGAGCCGTCCCGCGAGTCGGCGTGTTGGGAGCGAAACTCTCAACGAGATTGCGAATCGAATGTTTGTTGTCGAGTTCGGTGGCGACTCGACAATCGAAACCGGAACGCTCCAAAGCAGCTTTGACCGGCGTGACATCAGAGCCGGATTCGTGTTGGATCAGGAGCGCCGCCCGGTATTCCGCGTGAACCGAAGAGACGACGGCGAGGAGACAGAAAATGTAAAGTCGCATTAAGCCAGAATTTCGGCTAGAGGCCCGTCCTGGTTCAGATCCAAAATTCCCGAATCCTTCACGCCGAACACGGATCGCCGCTCGCCTACCGCGTGGAGCAGGGAAAGATACAGATTCGCAGTCGTGCGGTGAGCGCTTTGGCCGTAAGCCGGGTAGCGAAGGTAACGGTTTCCTAACTTCAATCGTCCGCCGAGATCACCAATCAGGACAAAGGGCCACTCGTAGCAACCCGGGTGATGCTGGTCGGCTGCGTCGGAGAGGTAGACAATGAGTGTGTTGTCCATCATGGTGCCGCTGCCCTCGGGGATCGATTCGAGCTTCTTAATCGCACCGGCCATTTTCTCCATGCACTTGCGTCGGATGGCCGCGTGACACTCCGGTCCCAGCTTCCCAGCGAATCTGGTATATCTGCCATGACCAATGCCGTGAGCATTAATCATTCCGCCGTTGTTGCCTTCGAAGATTTCGCTCGAATGACAGGTGATGCCGATCCGATCCGGTCCCGCACAGGCGGAAACGGTGGCGACATTGCTCAGCCCCGCGATAAAACTACTGACGGCGATATCGAACTGTGCTTCCAGCTTATCAAAAACGCCTGTCGGCCCTGGTTTGGAGGGCTTGAAGTTGAGCGGTTGCGTCGCCTTTGGGTCCAACACGGGCGTGGCCTTAGCGATCTGCGAACCAATGGACGCCAGCTTGGTTTGGCGGGCCTGCATGCCCTCGAACGCCTCCAGGTAGCGATCGAGTTTTTCCTTTTCCGAACCGTCGAGCCGGACTTGCATCCGCTTGACGTCGTCGGCCATAAACTCGAATAAGTCAGTATCGACATCGAATGCTTTCCGAGATTCACCTTCAGCACCAGCTGAGAAAAAATGCTTTTTCGCCAGGGCCGGCTCCATGATCGTTGGCAACGCCTTGCCCGGACCTGCGGAGGTGAGGTTGTAGCCGATTGCCCCGTATTTTTCCGAAACGCCGACCCCGATGTGGCTAAACACGCAGGGCAGGTTCCGCGCCAGGGCGGCATCGATCGTTTCGCCATAGGCCATTTTATTTTTCGGCCAACAACCTAGGGCTGCGAAACCCATGTTGTGGCTACCGAGGGCGATCCGCCCGGAGAGACCGTTGATCAGGGTCATCTTGTCCTGCCACGGCGCGAGGGGTGCGAGGCTGTCCGCCATTTCGATGCCACTGAGAGAGCGATCTTCGAGCTTGGTTGGCGACTTCGGTCGTTCGATGCCCTTGGGCTGAATTTCATCAGGATAGATGCCATTGCCCTGAACGAAAAAGAGGACGCGGGCGGGTGTGGAGCCCTTTTCGGCAGCTTGAAGATCGCGGAGAAGCGGCGCGAGGTAGATGGCGCCTGCCCCGAGGGTGGCTCCGCGGAAAAAGGTTCGGCGTGGAATTCGATGTAAGTTCATAGTGATGTTTTACGATAGAGAAATGAATCAGAACTGAGAAGAGAAGTGACGAGTGCTTTGAAACTGCCATTGCTCGAGCGATAAGCGGCGTGGGCGTCCTGGAGCGTGTTCGCATCTCCGACGGTTTCATTCCGACCCATGAAAAAGCGGAAGGCATGGCGCACGAAAACCTGCTCGACATACTCAGACGCCGCCAGAATCTCCATCAACTCAGCCGGGCCACTGACACGCCTCCCATCCAACTCAGCTACGCCGGTGCGATCAATCAGACCGCGTGCATCGACCGGTTGGGTCGCATCGATGCGCTGGTAACGACCGTAATGATCGTAGCGCTCGAAAACAAGGCCGAGCGGGTCCATCTTCTCATGGCAGCGCCAACACTCGGCGGCCTTGGTTGCTTTCTTGAGGCGATTGCGGAAGGAGGTGTGCTCGATTTCGGGAACCCTGGCATCGACACCAATCGGCACGTCCGCCACCGTTCCGCCAAGTAGATGGGTGCGAATCCACTTACCGCGTTGCACGGGGTGATTTTCGAAATTGCCGGACCAGGCGACCAACCAGGCCGGGTGAGTCAACACCCCCGCGCGCTCGTCCTCGCGAAAACGCAGCGGCTGCTGATCGGTCCATTTCCAGTCGTACGGCAAGCTGTAGGCGGTATGATATTTGTCGCGCTTCTGGTCGCCGGAGCGGAGAAATTTGTCAGCTTCCTTTTTGCTGCCGTATTTGGTTTGGACGTAGAAATCCCGGGTCGTGAGCAGCTCCGCGAGCACATCTTCGTCGCGTTTAAGGATATCGCGGATCGTTAGCGTCAGGTCGTTTATCAGCAGGATCGCGTTGTGCGTGCCGCCAGCTGGCTTGTCTTTGAAAACCTCGTCGGCGAAGGGGTAGTCGAAGTACTCGCGGAAAAACCGGAATACACGCGGGTTCTTCGTGAGCATTTTCGAGTCATCCTGCAACGCTGCCGAAACAGACTCGGCCACACCGGACTGCGTTTTCAGATCCGCACTGAGGAATTCGGGACGCGGCTTATTGTCGAGGGCATACGAGAGAGCGTAGGCGATTTCCCGCTTCGAAAGCCGCATCCGGTTGTGCTCATCGGGCTGGCCATCTCCAAGTTCCTGACGAAACAACACCTCCGGCTGCATCAGCACCGCGGTCAACATCGCCTTAGCCGCGGTAACGTGTCCAGCCCTGGCCTTTGCCTTTTCGTAGAACGCGAAAAACCGGGGCAGTTCCTCTTCCGTCGGCTGACGACCTAACACGAGCTGAAAGGTGAAGGTGATCGCGCTCTTCACCTTGTCGTCTTCGGGCTCGGAATCGACCACCAGCTCTTTGAGCACCTTGTGCTTCGACTTCGGCCAGGTCATCGCCTCGACGATCTTCTTCGCATTGCCCAAAAGCGGCGAGGTCGACGCTTCGTCGATCCAATAGGGTGCCGCGAAGTCGTCAAACTCGGGGCCAGCGATCTGGCTCAGTCCGCCCCTGGCCAGGCCAGTCGTTCCCTCGCCCAACCGTGGCAGGGTGGCATCGTAAATCTGAGGCCGTAGTCGCCAGATGCGCGGGGGAGCAGGATAGACGCGATCGAGCCGCTTTCCAAACAGCGCGTCGTGGGCCACGTAGTTGCCAAACTCGGGCAGCATCAGTTTTTCGACTGTTGATACGGAGGGGTTGTGAGCCTTGAGCAGTTCCGATCGTAACCAAGCCAGGACCCTGGCACGTTCATCTTTACTAGGTTGCTTTTTATTTTCCGGCGGCATGTCGCCGAATTTCAGTTGTTCCTCAACGAGACGCCAGGACTCGAAATGATCGCCGAGCACGTTAGCATCCATCGCTTCAAGCGAGAAATCTCCCTTCATCACATCGCCATCGTGGCAATCGAAACAGTAGGTTTCCAAAAACGGCACGACACTTTTTTCGAACCCTTTGGTATCGGGTCCCCGGGCTACCGAAACCTCGATGCCTACTACAATGATCGCTATTTGGTAGATAACTCTCATGGTTTGAATCGTAAAATGGGTAAATGTATTGTCAATGGGTGACAACGAATTGCACGTAATTTTTTGGGCTCGAGAAAATAGAAGTAGACCTTGTCGCGATAGACAATGGGAGACGCGC
>JAYQGD010000163.1:0-6197 GCA_038140415.1 Rhodospirillaceae bacterium | reverse complement strand
AGCTGCAGAACCTGCAGGGCTTCCTGATTTCCGGCGGCTCCAACCGCCACAATGTTATCAACTACGGGCCCTACTATCCGGTGATCGAAAAACTGAAATCGGATTTCCCCCATCTGAAGATCGCCATTCACACGGCGCTGACGGATCGGGCGGGTGCGCAGTCCATGGCGGATGCGGGCGTGGATACAGCGATGATGGATGTGATCGGCTCCGACAAGACCATCAAAGAGGTTTATCACCTGGACCGGCCGGTGGAGGATTTCGAGACAACCCTGGAAGCGCTCTGCGCCACGGATATGGAGATCGTGCCGCATATCGTTGCGGGGCTGCACTATGGGGAGTTCGTCGGCGAGAACACGGCGCTGGATATGATCGCCCGGCACAAGACCCATGCGCTGGTGCTGGTCGTCGTGATGCCGTTCTATTCAAAGCCCGGCACGTTCAAGGTCCCGGCGACGGAAGACATCGGGCGGTTCTTCTATGAAGCGCGCCGCCGGCTGCAGGACCGTCAAGTTTTGTTGGGTTGTGCGCGGCCGCCGGGCATGCACAAGCGGATCACCGATGCCTATGCGGTGATGGCGGGCCTGGACGGGATCGCCTTCCCGGCGGACGGGGTTTTGGCGGTGAGCGAAGCCATCGGCCGGCCGTTCGAACAGGCCCATGCCTGTTGCTCGATCAAGGTGGGCGATACCAAGAACATGCGGATGTGCGCGGCATGACGGCGACCCTCGGCATTGATGTTTTGGTGGTGGGGATGGGCCCCGCCGGTGCGCGCGCCGCAGCGGAAGCGGCTGCCGAGGGCGCGAGCGTGCTGGGCATCGACCGCAAGAAGCGGCCGGGATTCCCGGTGCAGTGCGCCGAGTTTGTGCCGGCCATGATCGATCAGGAACTCAGTGGCTTGGATCAGGTTACCCGTCAGCGCATCGATGAGATGATTACCTTCGTCGAGGCAGGCGCGGGCGAGCTGAAACCCGAATTCCGCGGCCGCATGGTGGACCGGGGCGCGTTTGACCGGCTGCTGGTGGACCGGGCGGATGCCGCGGGCGCGGATATCCGGTTCGATATCCGGCCCATCAAGATTACGGGCGACGGCTGCATCATCCTGGAGACCGGGGAGACTATCTCGCCCAAGTTTATCATCGGCGCGGACGGCCCCCGCAGCCGGATCGGCAACGCCATCGGCATCCGGAACACCGAAGTGGTGGAGTCCCGCCAAATCACCGTACCACTGTTGAAGGCCCATCAAGCGACGGACATTTTCGTTTCCGCCGACATTCCGGGCGGGTACGGCTGGCTGTTCCCCAGAGGCGACGTGGCCAATATCGGCGCCGGCGTGCGCGCAGAGGACCGGCTGCGCCTGAAAGAGATCGTTGAAACACTGCACGCGCGCCTAGTTGATGAAGGGCGGGTCGGATCCGAGATTTCCGCGTGTACCGGCGGTGCGATCCCGGTGGGCGGCATGCTGCATCCGGCGGGTAAGCTGGGCGACGTGCCCGTGCTTTTGGCCGGTGATGCGGCAGGGCTGGCGAACCCGGTGACCGGCGGCGGGATTACCTCCGCCGTGATCTCCGGCGGCCTGGCCGGGACGGCGGCGGCGGATTGGATCGCCGGCGATACGGATGTGATTGAGGATTACGTGGCGGAACTGTCGGCGCTCTTCAAGGGCTCCCTGGAACACGCACACCGGCGCCGCCATGAATTGATCGAGATTTTTGAAGCGGGCGGAGCGCCAACGCCGGATCAGCTCCGGCAGGGGTGGATTTCCTACCCGGCCTATTGGGATGAACGCACTCTTAAGTCAGCGGAGGCATTAGCAGCGGCATGAGTTGTATTGAACACAGCACGACCCCGGCAACGGGCAAGCAAGGCAAAACCCACACTGACTTCGCGGAGATGCAGCCCCGAAGCCCCGAGGCCATTGCCAAGGAACACCGGAACGGCGCGCGGGTGAAGGACGCCAATGTGGCGCCGCAGGGGGTCTATAAGCCCAATTACAACATGCTGACGCCGCATATGCGCTCGCCCGAGTACGTGCAGATGTCGACGGCAGCCGCGATTACGCTGGGGATCATGAGCGGACAGATGTACCGTTGTTCCTGCACCCGCTGCCTCAATCTGCTGCTGACCTATCCGGAGGGCTGCCGGGCCAACTGCGCCTATTGCGGCCTGGCGCGCCACCGGGAAAAAGATCGGGACTACGCCGACCGGAACTTCATCCGGGTCGACTGGCCGGCGGTGCCGATGGACCAGGTCGTCGATATCGTCGCCAGGGACGGGGAGAACTCCCAATTCCACCGGATGTGCATCAGCATGATCACGCACCCGAACTCCGATGATGATACCCGGACTGTCCTCAAAAAATGGACCGATCGTATCTCGCCGGACACCATCCCGGTGTCGATCTTGTCCAACCCGACGACCATGACCCGGGATGACGGACAGACATTGCACGAAATGGGCGCGGATATCTTCACCGTGGCGCTGGATGCGGTGACCCCGGAAATCTTTGACCGAACCCGGGGCAGAGGGGTGGACTCGCCGCACACCTGGAAGAAATATTGGGAAGTCCTGCATCACGCCAAGGATATTTTCGGCGACCAAAAGTTCGGCGCACATCTGATCGTCGGCATGGGCGAGACCGAATACGACGTGATCAAGGTGGTGCAGGAGCTGGTGGATCTGGGCGGACACAGCCACATGTTCTGCTTCTTCCCGGAAAAAGGCTCGTTGATGGATCACCTGCCGGCGACGCCTCGGGATCAGTGGCGTCGGGTGCAGCTCGCCCGCTATCTGATCGATTATTGCGGCGTGCGCATTGATCACATGTCCTTTGACGAGGAGGGCCGGGTGAAGGATTTCGGATTGCCCCCGGCCGAATTGGATATGTATATCGAGTCCGGCATCGCTTTCCGCACGTCAGGCTGCCCCGGCAAGGTGGCCGAGGATATCTCCGCCTGCGACCGGCCCTATGGCGACTCGCCGCCCAGCGATATCGCCAGCTATCCCTTTGAACTGAAGAAAAAAGATATTAAGAAAGTGCGCCGCCAGCTCGATATGAGCTAAGCTGAGGCGCAAGAAGAGTAGGAAGGAGGGCCATATGGCACCCAAGTTTCGCGTCATCGACACGGGCCTCAGGGAAGGCCGCGCCAATATTGCCTTTGATCAGGCGATGATCGAGGCCCATCAGGCCGGCGACGTCCCGGATACGATCCGGTTCCTGCATTTTCCCAAGACCGCGCTGATCGGCCGCCATCAGGCGCTGAGCGAGGAAGTACAGCTCGACTACTGCCGGGACAATGATGTCGGCGTGGTGCGGCGCATTACCGGCGGCGGCGCCATCTATTTCGATGAGGGTCAGATCGGCTGGGAATTGGCGTTCCATCGCCAGTCGCTGTCCATCTCGACCCTGCCGGAACTGACCAAAGCCATCTGCGAGGCCGCCGCAGCGGGTCTCAGCCGGCTCGGCATCAACGCCAAATACCGGCCCCGCAATGATATCGAGGTGGATGGACGGAAATTGTGCGGCACCGGCGGGTTCTTTGACGGCGACACACTGTTCTATCAGGGCACCTTGCTGATCGAGATGAACCCGGCGGATATGGTCGCCGCGCTGAAAATTCCGGCGCAAAAACTCGCCAAGCGGGATTTGGAGTCCGCCGAACAGCGGGTGGTGACCTTGCATGAGCTGTTGGACGGCAACGTACCTTCCAAGGACGAGATCAAGGAACACATGCTGGCCGGCTTTGCCGAGCATCTGGGGATTGAGACCGAATGGGGCGAGGCCACCGCGCGGGAAGAGGAGCTGGCCAAGGAGTTGTACGCAGAGGAAATCGGCACGGACGAGTTCGTCGCCGAGATCGATAATCCCGGCGCCGGCGACAATGTGAAGGAAGCGAGCCACACCGGGCCGGGCGGCACGGTGAAAGCCTTCCTGCGGCTGGAAGGCCCCAACAATGACCGCATTCGCGAAGTGCTGGTGACCGGTGATTTCTTTGTCACCCCGCCGCGCACGATCCTGGACTTGGAAGCCCATTTGCGGGGCACCCTAGTCGGTGATCTGGAAGCGTCCGTGCAGGAGTTCTTTGAGAAGGCCGATGTCGGCCTGCTGACCATTCAGCCCGCCGACTTCCAGCAAGTGATCCTGGACGCCGCCCAGTCATGACCGATCTCAGCCGCCGGGAACTGGGAAAGTTTGCCGGCGCCGCTGCTCTTGTTGCGGCATTGCCGAGAATTGCTTCTGCTCAGGCTGCCCGGTCTGCCGACGTGCCGGCGGCAAACGGCCCCCGCGCCGTTGTGGTGGGGGGCGGCTGGGCCGGGCTCAGCATCTGTAAGGCGCTCAAGAAACAATCCCCGGATACTCAGGTGATCATGATCGAACGGCGGGAGGCCTTTGTCTCCCATCCCCTCAGCAACCTGTGGCTGGTCGATCTCGTCACCCTGGAAAGCCTGACCCATAGCTTTGTGGATGGCGCCAAGAACGGCGGCTATGTCTATTTCAATGCGTCGGTGGTTGATCTGGACCGTGAAATGCGCCGGGTGATGACCGACAAGGGCTATCTGGACTATGACATGCTCGTTCTCGCACCGGGGGTGGACTACGACTATGCCTCCATGGGGGTGACGGATGCAGAACAGGAGCGCCTGCTGCGCAACCGTTATCCGGCGGCCTTTGTGTCCAGTGCAGAGCATGTGGCCCTCAAGTACAAGATCCAGAACTTCAAGAAAGGGCTGTTCGTCCTCACCGCGCCGCCGGGCATCTACCGGTGTGCGGCGTCGCCCTACGAGCGCGCCTGCGTGATCGCCCATCACTTCAAGAAAAACAAAATCGCCGGCAAGGTCGTGCTGATCGATCCAAGGGAGACGCCGGCCGTAAACGGTGCGGGGTTCCTGGCCGCCTTCAATGATCTCTATGGGGATCACCTGGAATACATGACCTCGACCGTGGTGGAAGGCGTCGACCCAGTTAAAAAGACCATCAAGACCGACTTTGACACGATAAAATTTGCCGACGCCGCGCCGTACCCCCGCACCCGTGCCTCGAAGATGATCGAAGGATTTGGCCTGATGCAGCCGGACAATCCGCAGAAGGAGGCAAATATCGATCCCTTCAATTATAATGTGATCGGCGATGAGCGGGTCTATGTGGCCGGCGACTGCCGTCCCATGCCGTTCTCCAAAAGCGCCAGTGTCGCTATGACCGAAGGCCTACACGTGGCCAAGGTGATCGCTGCGCGGCTGGCTGGGAAACCATCGGCCGCCTGGGTGACGCCGAAATCGATGTGTTATTCCATGGTCGATCCGGTGGGCAAGGCGTCTATCCTCTCAGAGTCTTTCTACCGGTTCGACCCGGCGACCAAACAATGGGCCTTTACCGCGAATTCAAAGACCCATAACAGCCGCTCCGCGGACCTGGGCGCCCAAAACCTGGGCTGGGGTGACAAGCAGTTTAAGGTCCTGTTTTCCTGACAAAAAATTGAAGCATCATCTGTTCCGATTTGCGCTGTTTTTGTGTATAATAGAATGATTACAAATTAGCGGTTCACCAACAGGGACCACGAGGACGAGACCATGAAGATTTCACGTTTTATTGCCGCTATCACCTTCTCCGCCGCCTTGGCGCTGACCTCAGCTGCCGCGATGGCCGCCGACAACAAGCTGCCCGCGCCGGAACGGGGCGAAGACGGGCTCTATAAGCAATCCTGGTTCCTGGAGAGCTTTCTCGACCTCCGGGAAGATCAGAAGGAAGCAGCGGATTCAAAGAAGCATTACATGGTCGTGTGGGAACAACGGGGCTGCCCTTACTGCAAGCGCACCCACGAGGTGAACTACCGCATCCCCGAGGTGACCAACTACATCAAGAAGCACTTCAACGTGGTCCAGCTCAACCTGTGGGGCGACAAGGAAGTGACCGACTTCGACGGTGAAACCGCCAAGGAAAAAGACATCGCCCGGAAATGGGGCATTCGCTTCACCCCGACCATGATGTTTTTCTCGGGCGATCCGAAGGAAATTACCAAGGAGCCGGGCAACAAGCAGGACGTGATGCGGGTGCCGGGGTACTTCAAACCCTTCCACTTCACCATGCTGCATAAGTATGTGAAGGACGGCGGCTACAAGACCGAACCTGAGTTCCAGCGCTGGCTGATCGCCGAAGGCGACAAGATGCGGGAGCACGGCATCGACATCAACACCCTGCT
>JAYQGD010000162.1:0-6221 GCA_038140415.1 Rhodospirillaceae bacterium | reverse complement strand
TGTTCGCCAACGAAGACGAGATCACGTCCCTCTATCAGGTCGACAATTTCGACGATGCGCTGCAGCACGTCCGCGGCCATTGCGAGATCGCCGCGCTGACCCGCAGCGCCAAAGGCTCGGTCGTGGTTGCCGGTGACGAAGTGCATGTTCTCGACGCCCATAAGGTCGACAAAGTCGTCGACACGACCGGTGCCGGAGATTCTTATGCCGCCGGTTTCCTTTGGGGTTATACAAATGGCCGGGGCCTGGCGGAGTGCGGCGACATCGGCGGTATCGTCGCAGCGGAGATCGTCGGTCATTACGGCGCCCGCGCCGAGACCGACCTGGCAAAACTGGTCGCGGAGAAGCTCGGCTGATCAGTCACCGCCGTATGTCCGTGGTCCGTTGTGGCAGGACGGTTTGCCGGGGTACTCTGTTCCCATGACGGTGAAGCAACTTTCACTGCCGGCTGGCGGCACGTCCCAGGCGTCGCTGCAATTTAAAACCTCCTGGTTCTGGCGGATGATGCCGGCCGGCATGCGCCGCCGCTGGTGGCTGTTCCGCGTGTTCGATCTGATCGCGCGGCATTGGCCGGTGTTTAAAAAACCGCGTGGACTGCTGGTGGTGCGGATGGACGGGATCGGAGACATGATCCTGTTCCGCCGGTCCCTGGATGCTTATGGCGAGGTCTTGGGCTACGACAAGAACGAAATCACGGTCCTGGGCTGCAATAGCTGGGCGGCCATCGCCGATGAAGTATTCGAGGGTTTCAATTTCGTCGCCATCGATGAACACGCGTTTGCCCGTCAGCCCCTGTACCGGTTCAAAATCGGCCTCATGGTCCGGATGCTTGCCCCCGAGACGACCATCTCGGATTCATATTTCCGCCGCGCAATGATGGCGGACAGTCTGGTCTGGCTCTCCGCCGCCCCGAGGGCAATTGTTTCCTACCCGTTTATCAACGAGCCGACCCGGACCGAATTCACCTATTATCTCAGTCAGGTTGATGAGATCGTCGATACCGGCGTCTATCCAACCCACGAGATCGTCCGCCACTATCGTTTTCTGTCGCATTTGGCAGGGAAAGAGATTGCGTCCGAGCCGCCGGAAATTTCCTGGCGCGAGCAAATGCCGCCGCTACCGGAGGGCGGTCCCTACGTTGTTCTCAATCCGGGGAGCAACGAATATGGCCGCCGTTGGCCGTTCGAAAGCTATCTCGATATTGCCGAACGCATGCTGGATCAGGGATACCGGGTGGTCATCGTCGGCGGACCGGGGGAACGCGCCGGCGACCATCGTGACCGGTTCGGCGACGACGATCGGGTCATTGATCTGATCGGCAAAACCAGCCTGGAAGGCCTGGTGGATACGCTGAAGCACGCTGCGTGCGTCGTCAGCAACGATACCGGCCCGGCGCATCTGAGCATCGCGGTGGGAGCGCCGACGCTGGTGATCGTTGGCGGCGGGCATTTCGGCAGCTTCGTGCCGTATCCGGCCGAAGCCATTCCCGATCACGCGAAGTTCGTTTATGAAGAAATGCCGTGCTACCACTGTTTCTGGCGGTGCCACCTGCGAGACAGCAAGTTCGAGGTATTTCCGTGCGTGAGCGCGGTGGCTGTGGAGAAAGTCATGCAGGCCGTCGATGATCTGCTGGAAAAGCAAACCCAAGATTAGTATCGCTAAATCGCCTCAATGCCCCTAGTTTGGGCGCAGGATTCCGGATCCACGCTTAGGAGAACCACTTAATGTCTGACGGCGCCGAACAAAATTTCTACGATATTTACCCCGAGTTTCGAGCCTATGACCCGCCCAATCTGAAGCCGAAGCACATCCACCAATTTGATTACGAGTTTTGGACACCTGCCGGATGCACGTCCGCTTCTTCCGTCTTGGAGATTGGTAGTGGTACGGGCATGTTTCTGGCCTATTTGGAGTACAAAGGCGTGGCCAGATACTTTGGGCTGGATACGGATCAGGAAGTTCTCAAAGTGTTGCCGGAAAGTATTAAACAAAATTTTGCCGTGCGAGACGTTTGGCAGTTTCTTGACGAGACAATCGGTTCGGAAAAGTTCGATCATATTGTTCTTTTTGATGTTTTCGAACACTTTAACCCTCAAGAGGGCGTTCAATTGCTGAAGAAGTTTCGAGAAATCCTCAATCCCGGCGGTCGGGTGACCATGCGTATGCCGAATATGGAATCTCCGTGGGGGCTCCAGTATCAGTTTCACGATCTCACTCATCGGGCCGCCTATACATCGGGCAGCATTAAGCAATCTGCTCTTGCCGCGAATTACAAAGTCATTACTTGTCTGCCTCAGCGTCGGCGCCGGGGACTGCGGCGCTGGAAAGAGGTCTTATTGGAGTCTTTCTTGAACTTTATGTTGCATGAACCGCCTCGGCTCTGGTCCGCGAACTTTATTGCGGTTCTTGAGATGCAGAGCGACAGCTAGACAATCCTCGTCCATGGCGGTCGGGAACCTCATCACAAAGTTTTATTCATCCCGCTCCGGGGAGCGCCGAGGGTCGCCCAGCGGTTTACTTATCGTTTCCGCCGGCGGCCTCGGCGACACCGCGCTGTTTTCCCTGATTCTGCCGCGGCTGATCCCGCTGGCCAACGGCGAGCCGGTCACCCTGGTATTGCGCAAGAACGCCGCCGGGATGGGTTTTTTGTTCGAGGGCCTGGCCGATGTCATGGCCGTTGACTTTGACCGCTACGCCAAGGAACGCCGCTACCGCCGGGAAATCGACGGCCAGTTGTTTGAAGCCAACTACCGGCTGGCGCTGACCAGCGATTTTCTCCGCCACCCAAAGCGCGACGAGGCGATGCTGATGGCCGCCGAGGCGTCTGAAACACTCGCCATGAAGGCGCGGCGCTGGGCAAAGTATGACAAGGCGCTGACCGCGAACGAGTCCAAGTACGACCGGGTGTTCGACAGCGGCCCCGCGCATCTGGACAAAATGCTTCGTTGGACCCTGTTCGCAAATTGGCTGACGGGACAAGATGATCCGCCGTCGCTCGTCAGCCTCACGCAAGACCGGCTGCCGCCGGCCGAAATTCTCCCACGGGAAACGATTTTGCTGGCGCCGTTTTCGGCGGTCACGCAAAAGCAAAGCTCCGCCGGCCTCTATGAAGACTTGATCAATCTTGCGGGCCCGGAACGAGACATCATCCTGACCGGCGCGCCCGGCGATCTTGACAAGAACCCGGACTTCAAACCGCTCCTCGACCGGCCCAATGTTCGTTTCGATGACCGCAAATTTGACGCCCTGCCGCCGCTGCTCCGCGCTGCCAGACTTTTGGTGTCCGTCGATACGGCGACCATGCATCTGGGCGTGATGGCGGGGACGCCGACCCTGTGTCTCGCCAGTGCCGCCTATGTGGACGAGATCGTGCCGTATGCGCCGGAGATCACGCCGCCCAATGCGCAGTTCATCTACACGCCCATGGACTGCCAAGGCTGCCTGGGCAATTGCAGTTTGCCGGCGGAAGACGGCCGCTTCCCCTGTGTCGCGCGGCTCGACCGGACGGAGGTCCTGCGCGCGGTGAGGGGCCTTCTAAACACGTCCGGGTCGCCGTGAGGGACTGGTCCGCCGCCGTTAAGGTCTATGGCAGCCGCACCATGCTGGTGCTGGTGTTTCTGGGTTTCTCCAGCGGGTTGCCCTTCGGTGTGCTGGCGGAACCCTTGTCCGCCTGGCTGGCCGGCGCAGGCGTCTCCAAAACATCCATCGGTCTGTTTGCCCTGGTTAGTCTACCCTACGCCATCAAGTTCCTCTGGGCGCCTTTCATGGACCGGCTGCCCCTGCCGATCCTATCGAATCTGCTCGGCCGCCGGCGCGGCTGGGCGGTGCTGACCCAGGCGGCGTTGTTCTGCACCATCATCGCCATGGGCCTGACCGACCCGGCAAAAGACTTGCTCCTCACGGCTGTGTTTGCCCTCGGTGTCGCATTCTTCTCCGCCAGCCAGGACATCGTGCTGGACGCCTACCGGGTGGAAAGCCTGGCCGAGGACGAACTGGCCGCCGGGTCCGCGACCTTTGTCTTCGGCTGGCGGCTCGGTCAGGTGGGCGGCGGTGCAGCCGGCTTGATCTTTGCCGATCTGTTTCCCTGGGCCTGGGTGTTTACCGGCATGGCGGCGCTGGTGCTGATCGGCTTGGTGATTATTCTCATCAGTCCCGAGCCGCCGCGACCCGGCGCGGAGGAAGTGAGCGCCGCCGAACGGGCGACCGCCGCGCGCCTTTCCGCAAAAGGGGGCTTGAGCGGTCGGCTGGCCAACCCCCTGGCCGCCGTGCACACGGCGACGGTGCGGCCGTTGAGCGATTTTATGAACAAGGACGCCTGGCTGGCGATCATCGTGCTCATTCTCTTGTATAAATTCGGCGATGCGGTGCTGGCGGTGATGAAGGTGCCGTTCTTTCTGGAGATCGGCTTCACCAATACGGAGATCGCCGGCGTGGTGAAGATCTTTGGCTTCAATGCCATCATCGCCGGCGGTTTTCTGGGCGGCATCCTTTTGGCCCGGACCGGGATCATGTGGGGCCTGATGATCACCGGCATCCTGATGGCGGCGTCGAATTTGGTCTTTGTCGCCCAGGCCCTGGCGGGCAATGACCTGACCATGCTGGCGGTGACCATTGCCGTGGAAAACATCACCACCGGCATGGGTACGACGGCTTTTGTCGCCTATCTGGCGAGCCTTTGCAGCGTCGCCTACACGGCGACCCAATATGCGCTGCTGACCTCTTTCATGGCGTTTTCACGGACCGTGATGTCGTCGGGGGCCGGCTGGCTCGCCGATCAGATGGATTGGGTCAGTTTCTTTGTTCTGACCACCGTTGCGGCCGTTCCCGGCCTGCTGCTGCTCTGGTGGATGATGCGGCGAATGCGGACACCCGCCTAGTATTTCAACAGTTGCGACTCGACCGCCGTTTTCACGGCGTCCACGGGGATCAGATGCATCTCCCGGCCGCCGTAATCCTGGGCGCGGATGATGGTGAGATACGGCGTCATCGGCGTGAACTTCTCCGGCACGGTGCGCCCGAACAGCGAGATGAGCGGTTGGCCGCCGACGGCAAACATGTGCCCCGTCCCGGAATCATTGGAGACCGAGAGCGCCAGCCGTTTGGACAACGCAATGGTAAGCTGCGGCGCATAGCCGTGCGCCTCGCCGAGACTGTTTTCCTGTAACGGGAACACCGCTTCGGGCACTGCCGCCGCAATCTCCGCCTGCCAGTCCAGCTCCTGCGGGCCCAGAATAAACACCGGCATCCGCCCGGCCTGGGCCTGATCCTTGGCCAGCAGGACGAAGTTCTCCAGCGGCCAGCATTTGGGCCGTCCGCCCGCGCCGGGGGACAGGCCGATATAGGTAGGCCCCGCCGGCAAGGCGGTTTCCGCCGCACTTATCAGCGCCGGGTCCAGTTCCAGGTCGAGGACCCCGGGGGTCTCGATGGTTTTCCCCGTAGCCAGCTCCAACAGATCCAGCATCTGGCGCTGCATGCTTTTGGGGAAGGTGTAGCCCTTGGCCGGCTTGCGGCTGGAGAGGATAAAATTACCGAAGGGCGAAATGAACTGCTTATGCCGGATGCGATAGAGCACCAGCGTCGCCAGCGCCACCCGCTGGGTATCGATCACCAAATCGAAAGCCCGGCCACCCAAGGGCCGGCGCAGCAGTTCGGAGAGACTTAGCCCCACGCCGGCGCTCTCGATCACCTCGTCCAGCAAGCCCTCAACCACCGGGGCCATGACGCCGGCATAGACGCTGGTGTCCTTGCCGGCCAGCCAGGTGATGTGGGCGTCGGGGAACGCATCGCGCAACAGGCGCACGAATGGTAGCTTCAATAAACTGTCGCCCACCCGGTCGAGGCCGACATAAACAAGAACGGTTTTTAGCGTGGGAAGATCGGTCATACCTCCGGGTAGCACAGCGCCGCGCGTGGGCAAAGGCGAAAAGATTTCGGCTGGCCGGTCGCGGTCCATCCGTCGTAGGCTTCACGTTATGAGCATGGAAATCGTCAGAGGCGACATCACAACTCTGGATGTGGACGCCATCGTCAACGCGGCCAACGAATCCCTGTTGGGCGGCGGCGGTGTGGACGGCGCTATTCACCGCGCCGCCGGTCCGGATCTTTTGGCTGAGTGCCGGACGTTGAACGGCTGCCCCACCGGGGAGGCCAAGATCACCGGCGGCTACAACCTCAAGGCCCGGCACGTGATCCATACGGTCGGCCCGGTCTGGCAGGGCGGC
>JAYQGD010000161.1:0-6236 GCA_038140415.1 Rhodospirillaceae bacterium | reverse complement strand
CCGGTCGGCGCCTGCGTCGGTATGCGGGGCTCCCGCGTGCAGGCGGTGGTGGCCGAACTGCAGGGCGAGAAAATCGATATCATCTCCTGGTCCAACGAACCGGCGACGTTCATCGTCAACGGTCTGGCGCCGGCTGAAGTGTCCAAGGTGGTGCTCGACGAGGAAGCCAACAATATCGAGGTGGTGGTGCCCGACGATCAGCTCAGCCTGGCCATCGGCCGGCGCGGCCAGAATGTCCGCCTGGCGTCGCAACTGACCGGTTGGGACATCGACATCATGACCGAGGCCGAGGAATCGGAAAAACGGAACGAAGAGTTCCGCGCCCGGTCCCACTTGTTCATGGAATCCCTGGACGTGGACGAGGTGATTGCCCAGTTGCTGGTGACCGAAGGCTTTTCCACCATCGAGGAAGTGGCGTTCGTGCCGGTCGAGGAACTGTCTGGCATCGAGGGCTTCGACGACGACGTGTCGAACGAGCTTCGGGAGCGCGCCCGCACGTATTTGGAAACCCGGGAATCCGAACTGACCGAAATGCGGATCGCCGCCGGCGTCAGCGACGAAGTCGCCGCCGTCGAGGGCCTGACCGCAGAAATGCTGGTGAAGCTCGGTGAGAACGGGGTCAAATCCTTGGACGACTTGGGCGATCTGGCCAGTGACGAACTGCAGGAAATTGTCGGCGACGGGGCGCTCAGCACTGATAAGGCCAACGAAATCATTATGGCGGCCCGCGCCCACTGGTTCGACGACGAGCCGGCAGCCGAAGAGGCGGAGGCCGACGCCGATGGCGAAGCTAGTGAAGCTGCTGCAGAAGACGACACGGAAACAGAGGAGCCCAAGCCGGCCGCCGATTAGGCGAACCGGTTTCGAGGGATGACATGAACAACGACACTCATACGCGGCGCGATCCAATGCGGCGCTGCATTGTGACCGGGAAAGAGCTGCCCAAGGCGGCGCTCTTGCGGTTTGTCGTTGACCCTTCGGATACGGTGGTGGTCGACCTTGACGGGTCGTTGCCGGGCCGTGGTTTGTGGTTGAGCCCTGGGCGAGATATTATCGCCCGCGCTGTCGCGGAGAACGCTTTTCCCAAGGCCGCCCGGCACAAGGTGGCCGTGCCGAAAGATTTATGTGACCGGGTCGAGGCGCTGATCCGCCAACGGTGTTTGTCGCTGATCGGGCTTGCCAAAAAAGCCGGCCAATTGACCGGCGGCTTTGACCAGGTGAAAGCCACGCTGAACACCCATAAAGCGGGGGTGGTGCTGGCGGCCCATGACGGCGGGGATGACGGCCGCCGGAAAATTAAGGCTCTGGCGGGCGGCGGTGACGCGGTTAGCCAATTCAGCAGCGCCGAACTTGGCGCAGCGGTGGGCCGGGAAAAAATGGTGCATGCGATCATTGCGCCGGGTAAGTTTGCCGACCGCATGGCCGATAGCGCGAAATTGCTCGCTCAAGTGTCGGCATAAGCCTGAGTTGGCGCAGGAAATTATAGACGGTGTAATATTTAAGACGTGAATTTGCCAGGAAAAGACGGAACGCTATGACGGATACGGAAGGTCAAGAACCTAAGAAAAAGCTCAGCTTGAGCAGACCGAACAAGCTGGAGCTGAAAAAGACTGTTGAGGGCGGACAAGTGCGCCAAAGTTTCTCGCACGGACGCTCCAAGATGGTGACCGTCGAAGTGCGCAAGAAGCGCTCCTTCGCGCCCGGCTCCGCCGGCGGCATGTCGGAGGTCCTTGACGATCCGGATCTGCTGGATGAGGAAGAAGCCGAAGATATCACGGTCGAAGACCAGGAAGCGGCGCCTGCGCCCGCTGCGCCGCCGATCACCGATGACGCCGGCCGCCAACTGACCGAACAGGAACGCGCCGCCCGCGCCCGCGCCCTGGATGAAGCGCGCAAGGCCGAGGAAGAACGTAAAATCCGCGAAGCTGAGGAGGCCAAGCGCGCCGCCGAAGCGCCGCCGGAGCCGGAACCGGTCGTCGATGAAGTGCCGGACGAAGATGAGGCCCGCCGTCAGGCCGAGGAACAGGCGGCCCGCGAGGCGGATCAACAAGATCGCGCCGCCGCCGAAGCCGGCCTGGCCAAAGGCAAAGAGCAGGATAAAGGCGATGATTCCGATGACGACGCGCCCGCCAAGCGGGGCAAGGTCTCTCACAAACGCCCGGCGGTCCGGAAGGGTGAGCCCCGCCGCCGCTCGGGCAAGCTGACCATTGCCGAGGCGCTGGACGAGACGGAGCGGGTGCGCTCCCTCGCCTCCGTGCGCCGCGCCCGGGAAAAGCAGAAAAAGCAGGAAGGGCCGATCGAGCATTCCAAAATCGTCCGTGAAGTCATTTTGCCGGAAACCATTACCGTGCAGGAGCTTTCCAACCGGATGGCAGAACGCAGTGTCGAAGTGGTCAAGTCCCTGATGAAAATGGGGGTCATGGCGACCATCCACCAAACAATCGACGCCGACACCGCCGAACTGGTGGCCGAGGAATTCGGTCATAAAGTTAAGCGGGTCAGCGATTCCGATGTGGAAATCGGACTCGGTGAGGAGGTCGATGCGGACGAGGATTTGGTCTCGCGTCCGCCCGTGGTGACCGTGATGGGTCATGTCGATCATGGCAAGACGTCGCTCCTGGATGCGCTGCGCAATGCGGATGTTGTGTCTGGCGAGGCCGGCGGCATCACCCAGCATATCGGCGCGTATCAGGTGACCACCGACGACGGCCAGAAAATCACCTTCGTCGATACGCCGGGCCACGAGGCCTTTACCGCCATGCGGTCCCGCGGCGCCAAGGTTACCGACATCGTTGTCCTGGTGGTGGCGGCCGACGACGGCATCATGCCGCAAACGGTCGAGGCCATTGACCACGCCAAGGCGGCCGGAGTGCCGATCATCGTTGCGGTCAATAAGATCGACCGGCCGGACGCCAACCCGCAGCGGGTCAAAACCCAGTTGTTGGAGCATGAGATCGTCCTCGAAGCCATGGGCGGCGACGTGCTGGATGTGGAGGTTTCCGCCACCGAAGGCACCAATCTGGACAAGCTGGAAGAGGCGATCCTGCTGCAGTCGGAAATTCTTGATCTCAAGGCCAATCCCGGCCGCGCCGCCGAAGGCGCCATCGTGGAAAGCCGGGTGGAGCCGGGCCGGGGGTCGGTCGCAACCATTCTGGTTCAGCGCGGCACGTTGAAGGTCGGTGATATCTTTGTCGCCGGGTCCGAATGGGGCCGGGTGCGGTCCCTGACCAATGACAAGGGCGATATCGTTGAAGAGGCGGGCCCGTCCGTGCCGGTCGAGGTCACCGGCCTGCAGGGCACGCCCGAAGCCGGCGACGAATTCGTCGTGGTCGACAGTGAATCCCGCGCCCGCGAAATTGCCGAATTCCGGCAGGGCAAGAAGCGGGCTGTGCGCACGGCGGTGGCCCCGCGCGGCACTTTGGATGAGATGTTCTCCGCCATTCAGGCCGGCGAGGCGAAAGAGCTGCCGCTGGTGATCAAGGCGGACGTTCAAGGCTCCGTCGAAGCGATTGCCGGCATGCTCGACAAGCTGCCCCAGGACGAGGTGAAGATTCAGCTTCTGCACGACAGTGCGGGCGGCATCAGCGAATCTGATGTCCAGCTCGCCAATGCGTCGGGCGCGGTGGTTCTCGGCTTTAATGTCCGGGCCAACAAGCAGGCGCGCGATCTGGCCGAGGCCGAAGGCGTCGACATCCGCTATTATTCCGTCATCTACGAGCTGATCGACGATATCAAGAACCTGCTGGTCGGCCTGATGACCCCGGAAATCCGCGAGAGCTTCCTGGGCAACGCGGAAATCCGCGAGGTGTTCAATGTCTCGAAAGTGGGCCGGGTGGCCGGTTGTTATGTCAGTGAGGGCACGGTCCGCCGGGGCGCCAAGGTCCGCCTGCTGCGGGACGATGTGGTGGTCCACGAAGGCAGCCTATCGACACTCAAACGCTTCAAGGACGATGTTCGCGAGGTGAAAGAGAATTACGAGTGCGGCATGTCGTTCGAGAACTACAACGACATTAAAGTCGGCGACGTGATCGAATGCTTCGACATACAGGAAGTGGCGCCGGAAATTTAACCGGCCGCCGCCTACCGGCTTAGCGAAACCTAATTTAGTTTTATCCGAGAAAGTCAGGCTATGACCAAGGGAGTCAGTCGAGCGCCAAGCCAGCGGCAATTGCGGGTCGGTGAAGAAATCCGCCACGCCCTGGCCCAGGTGATTGAGCGCGGCGAGCTGCACGATCCGGTCCTGGTGGACATCTCGATCACGGTGGCCGAAGTGCGGGCCAGCCCCGACCTTCGCAACGCCACGGCCTTTGTTTCCCAATTGGGCGGCGGCGATTCAGCTGCGCTCCTGGCGGCGCTGAAGCGGGCGGAACCGTTTATCCGCCGGCGCATCGGCCAGATGGTGCGGCTTAAATTCACGCCCAAGCTAAGCTTCGAGGCGGACACGTCCTACCACTACGCCAACCATATTGACGAGCTGTTGAAGGCCGTGCCCAAGCCGGAGGACGGTTGAAATGGGCCGCCGCCGCAAGGGAAACCCGGTCCACGGCTGGCTGATCGTCGACAAGCCCGCCGGCATGACATCGTCCCATGTGGTGAACCGGGTGCGCCGGATGCTGAATGCGGCCAAGGTGGGTCACGGCGGCACGCTGGACCCGATGGCGACCGGGCTGTTGCCTCTGGCGTTCGGGGAAGCCACCAAAACCGTCTCTTATGTGATGGATGGCCGCAAAAGCTATGAGTTTGAGGTGTGCTGGGGCGAAGCACGGGATACGGACGATGCGGAAGGCGCGGTGATTGAGACCAGCGAGGTGCGTCCGTCCCGCGACGAAGTCGAGGCCGTGTTGGATCAATTCACCGGCGAAATCGAGCAGGTGCCCCCGGCCTATTCGGCGATCAAGGTGGACGGCCAGCGGGCCTATGCCCTGGCCCGCGCCGACCAGGAGGTTGATCTCGCGCCGCGCACCATTTTAATTGAAGAGATCACGCTAGCAGACATGCCGGACGCTGATCACGCCGTGTTCCGGGTTATTTCCGGCAAGGGCGCCTATATGCGGGGCCTGGCCCGCGACATCGCTCGTGCCCTCGGCACGGTCGGTCATGTGTCCAGGCTGCGCCGGACGGGGCTTGGGCCCTTTACCGAGGATGACGCGATTTCTCTGGACAAAATCGAGGAATTAGGGCATATCGCGTCCGCCGAAGACATATTGCGGCCGGTTGAGACCGCGCTGGACGACATCCCGGCGCTGGCCCTGACCGAAGACGAGGCGCGCCGCCTCAAATGCGGACAAGCTGTTTCCGCATTGACGGTGGCAAAGCGGACTCCCCTCACTGATATAGACCAAGGCGATACGGTTTACGCCATGGCCGAGGGTAAGCCGGTGGCGCTGGCTCGTCTGGAGGGTGGAGAAATCCGTCCTTTCCGTGTGTTGAACCTTTAGAAAACGGAGTATGACGATGTCGATTACGCCCGAGCGCAAGCAAGAGCTCATTGCCGAGTATGCCACCAAAGACGGTGATACCGGATCCCCCGAAGTTCAGGTCGCGATTCTGAGTGAGCGGATTTCCAACCTCACCGAACACCTGAAGATCCACAAAAAGGATTTTCACTCGCGCCGGGGTCTGTTGATGATGGTCGGCCAACGCCGCCGTCTCCTGGACTACCTGAACAACAAAAAAGCTGAACGTTATGAAAGTTTGATCAAACGGCTGGGATTACGCCGTTAGGGGCAAGACCACCCTGGGGCGCCACCCCTTGTGATGACTTTGGCGCCCTGTTGAGTGTCTGCCGGTTTGTCATGGATAGAGATATTTTTATTCCCGTAAAGCGTTGGTCCGAATTCGGCGGCGCGCCTGTTGGCGTGCGCGTTTGAATAAGGCCCGGCGTGCGGCATGGCGCCGCTGACGGCTGGTAGGTTTGTGAAGATATATTTCCTTACGTAGGACGGAAGAGAGAGATATGTTTAACGAGTTCAAGAAAGAAATAGATTTCGGCGGACGTCCGCTGATTTTGGAAACGGGCAAGATCGCCCGTCAGGCTGACGGCGCCGTTCTGGCGACCTACGGCGAAACCAAGGTTCTCTGCACGGCAGTCGGTGAGCGTTCCCCCAAACCGGGAATCGACTTTTTCCCGTTGACCGTCAATTACCAGGAAAAGACATTTGCCGCCGGTAAAATTCCGGGCGGCTTCTTCAAGCGGGAAGGGCGGCCGACCGAAAAGGAAACCCTGACCTCCCGCC
>JAYQGD010000160.1:0-6256 GCA_038140415.1 Rhodospirillaceae bacterium | reverse complement strand
CGCTGGTCTCCAACGGCAAAATCCGCCTGAAGGTGATCAACCCCGATCCGTTCTCGGTCGAAGAGGACGAGGCGGTGAAGCTGGGCATCCAGGCGGTGCCGTTGGATCAAACCTCCGAGTCCGGGTATTTCGGTCTGGCCGCCAACAACAGCGTGGATGACCGGAAGACCATTTCGTTCTTTGATCCCCAGCGCGAACAGTTCATGGAATATGACCTGACCCGCTTGGTATTTGAATTGGCCTCGCCGCAGAAGAAGAAAATCGGACTGATCACCGGACTTCTGCTGGAGGCCGATCCGCTGCTGCAGTACAAGCCCTGGCCGATCATGGGGCAGATCAAGCAGTTCTTTGACGTGCAGACCATTGACTCGGACGCTCGGGTCATTCCCGACGATATCGACGTTCTCTTGCTGGTGCATCCGCGGGTCAATGACGACGATCTGTGGTACGCAATCGATCAGTTCGTCATGCGCGGCGGCCGTATTCTGGCCTTTGTTGATCCGCAAAACGAAACGGCCCGAATGACGCCGCAGGCGCCTCCCGGCGCAGGCTCGACGGACCTCAAGAAGCTGTTCGACGTCTGGGGCATTGAGTTCGATCCCAACAAATTTGTCGGCGACCGGGCCTCCGCCATCCGGGTGAGCGCCCAGGTGCAGGGTCAGGACGTGATCTCCGAGTATCTGTCTTGGAACATTTTCCAGTCGCGGAACCTGAATTCGGACGACGTCGTGACCGGCCAGTTGACCACCATCCAGGTGGCCAGCGCCGGGCATGTGGAGCTGAAGGAAGGTTCCAAGCTGAAGATGACGCCGCTGCTGACCACCAGCACGCAGGCGCAGCATATTGATGCCGAACTGGTGCGGGGCGAGATTGATCCGCGCAAAATCATGGCGCAATACAAGCCGGACAATAAAGTCTTCAACATCGCGGCCCGGTTCTCCGGCCCGGTGAAGAGCGCATTCCCCGATGGTCCGCCCAAGCCCAAGGAAGGCGACAAGAAAAAGGACGAGGATGACAAAAAGCCGGGGCCCAAGGGACCGCATCTGAATAACTCCAAGAAAGATCTCAATATGATCGTGCTGGCGGATTCGGACCTGTTCTCCAACCGCTTCTGGGTGCGCCAACAGCAGTTCTTCGGTCAGACTGTCCAGGTGCCGGTGTCCAACAACGCTGATTTCCTGGTGAACGCGCTGGACAATCTGTCGGGCAGCGAAGCACTGATCGGTCTTCGGTCTCGCGGGCTGTCGGTCCGGCCATTCTACAAGATCCAGGATCTGCAGAACGCGGCGGAAGACCGCTACCGGGAGACGGAGCAGAAACTGACTGCGAAGCTCAAGGAGCTCCAGGGCAAGCTGGCCGGGCTTAGGGTGGATGCGCCGGGCGCGCAGGCGACCCTGACGTCCGAGCAGACCAAGGCGTTTAACCAGTTCCGGACGGAAATGCTGGATGTGCGCAAGCAACTGCGCGATGTGCAGCACAATCTCCGCAAGGATATCGAGAGCCTGGATACCCGCTTAAAAATTCTCAACATCTGGACCGTGCCTTTGGTCGTCGCCGTTCTGGCGGTGATCCTGGCGATCTTCCGCCGGCGCCGCTACAGCGGCATGCAGGTCCAGGGCTAACTGTTTGGCATAGAGGTACAGCAACGATGAATCCCAAAAGTTTTCTAGGATTTCTGGCCGTCACAGTGGTCATTGTCGTGGCCGCGGCCGTGTCGATCAGCGCGCGATACAGCGCGGCCGTGAGTGTCGATTTGAACGAAATGGTCTATCCCGGCCTCGCCGATAAGTTCGGCGACGTCGCGGAGATCCTGGTCCAGGATAAGGACAAGACTCTAACCGTAAAGCGGGACGGGGAAAGTTGGGTGCTGGCGGATCGTAACAACTATCAGGCTGATCCCCAGGTCGCCCGCCAGGTGCTGGTCGGCTTGGCGGAGCTGCGTTTGCGCGAAGCCAAAACCGAAAAGAAAGACTTGTTCCCCAAGCTCTTCGTTGAAGACGTCACTGAAAAGGATTCTAAGTCCGGTTTGCTGAGCGTAAAAGACAAGGGCGGTAAGGTGCTGGCGTCCCTCATAGTCGGTAAGGAAAACAGCGATCTGGCCGGCGGCGCCGATGTGGGCCGGTATATTCGGAAACCCGGAGAGCAGCAGGCCTGGCTGGCGGAAGGCCGCTTGATCGTTCCCGGTGCGGTAAAGGCATGGGTCTCGCCCCAGTTCCTGGATGTGTCCAGCAAGCGCATCGATACGGTCGTGGTGACCCAGCCGGATGGCCTGATCATGGACGTCAAACGGGAAACGAAGGACGGCGAGAAGTTCGTCATCAACAACATGCCCGAAGGTCGCAAGATCGAATATCAATCGGACATCGACAATATGGGTGACGGACTGGATAAGCTGGAGCTGGAAGAGGTTCGTGCCGTCGGCAAGATCGAGTTTCCCGCTGACAAGACCATTTCGACCCGACTGAAAACCTATGACGGGCTGATGATGGACGTCAAATTGCTGGAGAAGGGCGATGATTTCTGGGCGACCTTCGTGGCCAGCGCCGTTGACGGCGCCGACGACAAGATCAAAAAGGAAGCCGAGACCATTAACGCCACGGTCTCCAAGTGGGTGTACGCCATTCCGGCGCACAAGTACCGCTATATGACCCGTAAGGTCGAGGACGTGCTGGAACAGCCCAAGAAGGAAGAAGAGAAAAAGAACTAATCTTCCGGTTCACGCTATCAAAATCGTGATGGGCGCAGTCTGCGGGCTGCGCCCTTTTTGCGTCACAAATAATTTTTCTTTTTCATCTAAAAAGAGTAGCGTGTTGTTGATTAATAAAAGCAAATAAAAATACAATGTTAGAGGGTATTTTTGAGGGGTTCCCCATGTTCTGCCTATTCACCCGTGCAGTTTCATTTCACTTTCTTTTGGCAGCCGCTGGATTTGTCTTGATGCATGCCGTTGCTCTGGCCGCCCCGACCGAAGGGGAGTGGATCGGCAAAGCCGGTTATGGTGATGGTAATTCCGGTAATTTCTGTACCGGGGAGGCGAAGGTGAAATCCGCGCGGGTTTCGGGAAATCTCTTGGAATTGAATATCAACACCGACGGCAACGACAATCCTGCAACATTGGATATCCGCTCGGACGGATCCGTGAAGACCTATGCCGCGTTTTCGGCGTTCGGCACCGCACCGAAAGGCCAAGGTTTGCAGGGCGGAGATTTTTTGTTTGTCGGACAATTTAAGGGTGACACGTTCGAAGGGAGCGTTTCCCGCGGGATCGGCGGGCACGATCTCTATTTATGTATGGTCGAATTCAAACTGGCCCGCAAAGGTGCGGTCGAGGCGCGCGCCATGTTCACCAACGAAAATCCTGAAGTTCTGCGGTTGGAGCGTCAGGTTGCCGAGACGCGGCGTCAGGGACTGATCCATACCGTTGCCGAGGTTCAAGGCCCGGCTGATCCTTTCCGGCCGTTTGACGGCGCCTGGACCGGCGTCATCCGGAGCGACGATCCCGCCCGCTGTAAGATTCAGAGCAAAGTGAAAGAGGTGTCCGTTAAGGGTTCTGCGGTCACCATCACGACCACCAGCGGGTCTGATTCGGCGGACCTTGAAGGCGGTGGGCGTTTGATCAAATGGCTGTCGGTTTCGGTCCGCAACATCCAAACCGGTGATACGGAGAGCCTGCACGCCAAACTGGACGGCGCGTTCCGGGAGAATGAATTCTCCGGGGGCGTCAGCGGCAGTATAGGTGACGGGGGCACCTGCAGTGCGACCGTGAAGCTCGGCCGGAAGGGATCAGTCCATGCAGAGGCACTAATCAAGGGTGTCGATCCTAAATTGCTGCGGCTGCAGCGCCAGTTGGCCGCCGTGACGCCGAACTCGGCCGTCTCCCAAGCGGAAACGGAGCGTCTGGCTCAAGAGCGCGCCGAACAGGAGAAACAGTTGGCCGAGCTTCGCGCGGAACAGGAAAAGCTGGAGGCGCAGCGCAAGGCCGAGCAGGAACGGATTGCCCGGCTCCGGGCTGAGGCCAGCCAACTCAAATCCAAGCAGCCAAAAGGCATTCCCTCCGATCTTAAGCTGGGGAACTACCATGCCTTGGTGATCGGCGCCAACAACTACGCCAATCTGCCGAAGCTGAAAACCGCCGTGGCAGACGCTAATGCCGTGGCCAAAATCCTTTCCGAGGAGTATGGGTTCAAGGTGCGCAAGCTTTGAACCCGACCCATTCGCAGATGATCGATTCCCTGGACGAGTTGCGGGCCGAACTGAAGTTTAAGGACAATCTGCTGATCTATTACGCCGGTCATGGCTGGATCGATGAAAAGGCGGATCAGGGCTATTGGCTGCCGGTCAACGCCAAGAAAAACCGCCGCTCCCGGTGGGTTTCGAACTCGACCCTGACGGATGCGCTGCGCGCACTTGAATCCAAACATGTGATG
Source organism: Rhodospirillaceae bacterium (assembly GCA_038140415.1). Classification (GTDB taxonomy): domain Bacteria; phylum Pseudomonadota; class Alphaproteobacteria; order Rhodospirillales; family UBA2165; genus JAYPHU01. The sequence continues at coordinate 1,829 of JAYQGD010000160.1, read as the reverse complement.
GTGGTCCCGGATAGCTGCTATTCCGGCCGGCTGGTGCGGAGCGCGGGGATCAAGACGGCTAACAAAAGCGACTTTGAGTACCTCAAAAAGATCGCCCGCAAGAAAGCGCGGGTGGTGATCACGTCGGGCGGGCTGGAGCCGGTCGAGGACGGCCGTGGGGAGCATTCACCTTTCGCCCGCGCGTTCCTGAGGAGCCTGCGGGAAAATCAGGGAATTCTGGACGGCACTAATCTGTTCCGCGCCATCCGCCGGCCGGTGATGACCGAGGCCAACCAAACCCCGCAGTACTCGGATGTGCGTCGCGCCGGCCACGAGGGCGGCGACTTTCTGTTTGTGCGACAGAATTAGGTCGTAATCCTATTTTTGGTCTTGCGCTGACAGCGACCAAGTCGGGAGAGCAACGGAGCCATTTACTAAACCACGAAGGTCACAAAGGGCACGAAGGCGTCCGAGTATGAGTCATCCTTCGTGAACTTCGTGTTCTTCGTGGTAAATTTTATCTATTCACTTTTTTCCTTCCCTAACCGGCGTCGCCCCCGACTCGCGTAGCGACTGTCGGGGGTCCATCCACCACCAGCCATGGTTCCCCGAGAATTGGCTGACGCCAACTCGGGGATGACGCAGTGAGAGGGGGGCAGGGATAAAGATGGGTACGCGGATCACGTCCGGCTATGCTGCGCGGTCCGCGCATGACTAATTGAGGGTGCCGCGGTTGGTGGCCAGTTGCCGAGGTCGCTACCATTAGTTCGGTGCCTGGCACAAATCCCCTGATTTTCGCCCCTTTGGTGCCACGCAAATTTCTCTGGCACTTTACCCAGGGTTGCAGGCTTACAGCCGGTTGGCGATTTCCGGCGAGTCTGCCGTGTAGCGGTAGGCCCGGAATAGGACGTTGCTCGGCCCGTGTACGATCGGATTGGGGTGGTACATCGGGTTAATGTAGTCCCATACGATCTCACCTTCCGTGTCCACCTCGAACACCCGCCCGGTAAGCGCCTCGCAGATAAGCGTGTTGCCGTTGCCGAGGCGCTGCAGCCCGCTCATGACGGGGCTGAAGAACGTCCATCGCTGCGGGTCAATATACTACCAGACGATGTCGCCGCTCTCCGGATCAATCTCCAGCGCGCGGGAGTGCAGAGGCTGATGGAGGTTGTTCATGCCATTGGCAAACAGGGTGATATTGCCGTTGGTGAGAACGTCGGCGTTGTGGGGGTGCCCCCAGGTCAGGTCCCGCAGATGCCAGATGATGTCACCGGAGTTGCGGTCGACAATCATAATCGTGTCCAGGTGCCGGAAGCTGATCAGCACATTGCCGTCCAGCGTCACCGCGACGGAGTTGACGTGCGCCCATTCCCCTCGATGGCAGTCGGCAGCCAGAGGGAACTGGTTAAAATCCCCGTCCTTGAAATACCATTCCCAGACTAATTCGCCGGCCGGGGATACCTCCCGGACCACGTCTCCAAAAATGTTGCCTTTGATTTCCGTGCCCGGCAGTCCGCCTTGAACCTTGGCGGCGTCTTTCTCGCTCAGGACTTCCCGGGACAAATAGAGGGTGTTGCCGTTCTCAAGCCGGACGATGTCGTGATGCTGGTTGTGTTCGATATAGTCCCAAACGACATTACCGTCCCAGTCCAGCTCTAGAATATGGCCGCCCTTCGCGCCGGGGATCGGGATGCCATCGTCGGTCACCACCGAACACAGTAAATTGCCGTTGGGCAGCAAATACGCCTTGGAGCCCAAGAGCCCCGGCAGGTCCCATGTGTGTACGATGTCACCCGTCATATTCACCAGATGGCAGGCCTCGTGCCGCATCGGTGCAATGATCGTAAACC
>JAYQGD010000159.1:0-6319 GCA_038140415.1 Rhodospirillaceae bacterium | reverse complement strand
CCGCGATGTTGGAATTGGCGATTTCCGGGCGGTCCTTAAACTTGGTGTTCAGCCAATCAACAGTCGGCTGGCGGTTCCGATCGTAGAGCCAATAGACCAGGCCCAGGGTCCACATGTTCTTACAGCGCACCGCCTCTTTCTGGGTGAGGCCCATATCCTTCACCGCTTCCAACGTCGCCTTGGTAATATCGACGGGCAGCACGCGATAGGCGCCCAGGCTGTCATCTTCCAGCGGGTTGGTGTCGAAACCGGCCTTCTTGAGGTTCCGGTCGGTGAAAGCGCCGGTGTCGGCGATGATCAGGCCGCCGTTTTCAAGATCGGACAAGTTGACCTTCAGCGCCGCCGGGTTCAGTGCGACAAGCACATCCGGCGCATCGCCGGCGGTCCGGATTTCGCGGGAGCCGAAATGAATTTGAAAGGCGGAGACGCCGAACGTCGTACCGGCGGGCGCCCTGATCTCGGCCGGAAAGTCGGGAAACGTCGAGAGATCGTTCCCGGCTAGAGCCGTTGTTAGGGTGAATTGACCGCCTGTAATCTGAATGCCGTCGCCGGAGTCGCCGGCGAACCGGACAACCACATCTTCCACTTCATCGCGGACAGCACTATCCACCGCGACTGCTGCCGAACCTTCCATGCTTACGGTACTCCCACCTGCAAAACACGCCCTGACTAGTCACACACTTCCCAATATCCGATAAGCCTGCAGACAAAATTTCAGGCGGTTGAACCGCCTAAAAACCCTTAGATTTATTGGGGATGTCCACCGGCTCCAGACATTTGCTTGGGAGCAAAATTCTTATCATATGACCGTACCCCCGGCAAACCGTCTTTCCGGCCACCGGGAGGTTCGTTCATCACAAAGCCGATAGGGATGGGCCGGGTGGATGATCCTAGTCCACCTCGTCCGAAAACGCCCGGAATTCGCGGGCAATAGCGGCGTAAATATCCCGCTTGAAGGAAACCGCCAGGTCCGGCATCTCGGCCAGGGGCGCCCAGCGCCAGGCGTCAAACTCCGGATGATCGACCGATTGGGGGTCAATCTCCGAATCATCGCCCAGAAAGCGGAGGGCGAACCACTTCTGTTTCTGCCCCCGGTATCGGCCTTTCCACACCTTCCCCGCCAGATCGGGCGGCAGGTCATAGGTGAGCCAGTCTTCGGTTTCGGCCAGAACCTCCGCATGGGCGGTGCCGATCTCTTCTTCCAGTTCGCGGAAGGCGGCGGTCCTGGGGTCCTCGTCCTTGTCGATGCCGCCTTGGGGCATTTGCCAGGCCGGCTCGGTCATGTCGGTGCGTTGACCAACCCAGACCTCGCCCTTTGAATTAAACAAGGCGATGCCGACGCACGGGCGATAGGGGAGGTCGTTCATGGCATGGTCAACAGAGGACTAATTCTGCCCCTCGGCCCCTTCGGGTTTCGGAGGCTCGGCCACTTGCGCGATGGCGCTTAACGGCGCCAGCTCGATTTTCTTGGACGCAAGGGTCGGCGTCCATCTGGAGATTTGTTTGACCACCGACGGGTAGGCTGTTGCCGTGCCGAGGGCGAATTTATTTTTCCGGGCGATCCGTTCAAGCTGATGCAAGGCCGCCAGGACGGCTTTCTCGGACGGGTTGGCGTCTATCGCCAGATCGACCTTGGCAAAGGCCAACTGAATTTGCTGGGCGATGGCGGGCGCCAGACTGTTGGAGACTTGGCTGTCATCCACATAAATCAGCCCCCGGTTCTTCAGGTTCTGGAGCACCGGGCGAAAGGCGGCTTCCGATGTGGCGAACCGGGAGCCCATAAACTGGATCATGCCCACATAGGCCTTCGACGTGGACATCAGCTTGTTCAGCCGGGCCAGGTTTTCCTCTTGGCTGACATCGGTCAGCAGCGCCATCGGACCGGGATCGGTCGACGGAAAGTCAATGGTCTCCAGGGGCAGTTCCAGGATCGCTTCATGCCCGTTGGACCGGGCGAGCCCCATCCACTCCTCGACCCCGCGGGCATAGGGCGTAAAGGACAGCGTGATCAAGGCGGACGTATCGTTGATCGAGGCCAGGGTCGCGTTGCGGCTTAATCCCAACTCCCGGATGATTATACCGATGCGCGGCAGGGTCGGATCGCCGCCGAACCGGTGGGCGTATTCTTTTCTCGATTCCCGGCCGTTATCGCCGATCTTGGGCAATATGCGTCCGTCTACCGTCTCGATCAGCCGGGGATTGGGGGCACTCAAGGGGCGGGCCTTGGCTGCCGGACGGATACCGGTGTAGGCGGCGGCGGTGATCGCCGGCACGATCATGCCTGCGCCGCCGATATTGCGGGCGCCCGCGACTTGTGTGGACCCCGCCGCCGGTGACGGACCGGGGGGCGGTGAATTGCCGGCTGCCGCAGATTCAGAGTTCGGGGTGGATTCGCCGCCGGCTTGAGGCGCGTTGCCGGCCGGAGACGGTGTCTGCTCGTTGTCGGGCGCAGGTGCGCCGGATTGCCCGGCCAAACCAGGGGCCGAAGCCGATGCCTGTTGCGACTCTTGTTGCGACCCCTGTTGCGATACTTGTTGAGAAGCTGGGGCGGGCGGCTGCAAACCCTGGCGCGGTTTTGACGCCTGCATTTTCTTCGGCGTTGCTTCGCCGTTGGCCATCTTATCCCGCAACTGTGACGCGCTGGAGCGCATCTTGCTTTTTGGCGGGATGGCGAGGGAGGCAATGGCGCCTTCCGGAATTTCCAGACCTGCTTGATCAGCCGTCTCGTCGCCGCCCAGCAACATCAGGGCGCCGCCGGCCGAGAGCATGGCAAACAGGAAGATGCCCGCGAGGGCCAGGACCACGGTTTTCTTCTTCGATCGGGGCGGCTTCTCGTCGAGTTCGTCCTCGCCGAAATCCATCGCGTCTAGATCGATATCGTCGATATCTATGTCATCAAGATCGGCATCCCCGCCGGCGCCATCTGCGCCGGCAGCGTCAAGTTCTACGTCATCGTCCTCGTAATCGGCCTCATCGTCGTCATCGTCATCTGTGTCGAAGAGGAGGTCGTCATCATCATCAGCCATCGTGCCGTCCCGGTTGTGTGCTCCGGCTTATCCTTTCAGGCGTTGGTTAAAAAGGTCTATACCGTGCAGCAAATCCAATGCCCGCTGCAACTGGTAGTCGGCCTTATCCCGCTCAGCTTGGGTTTGATCGGCCGAGGATTTCGGCGCGTCGCCTGTCTTAGGCGCGCTTTCCGGGTTGGATGAACCACTGTTGCCGTTTTGAAGCGCACCCCGCAAATCGGATTCGCGGCTGCGCCGCCGGCTTTGAATGGCTTCGACCTTGGACTGTTCAACAACGATATCCGGCTGCACGCCGACCTTCTGGATAGACCGGCCCGACGGCGTGTAATAGAGCGCCGTGGTCAGCCGCATGGCGCCGTCCCGGCCCAGGCGGATGATGGTCTGGACAGAGCCTTTGCCGAAGGTCTTGGTGCCGAGCACGATGGCCCGCTTGTGGTCCTGCAGAGCGCCCGCGACAATTTCCGACGCCGAGGCGGAGCCGCCGTTCACCAGAACGACCATCGGCTTGCCGCCGGTCAGATCGCCCTTCTTGGCTTGAGAGCGCTGGTGTTCGCCTTTTTCCCGGGTGCGGGTGGAGACGATCTCCCCCTGGTCCAGGAAGGCGTCCGAGACGGCGATGGCCTGGTCCAGCAGGCCGCCGGGATTGTTCCGCAAATCGAGCACCAGTCCCTCGAACTTGTCGCCGAGGTCTTTCTTGATGCTCTCCATCGCCTTCTTCAGACCGGACTCGGTGTTTGCGGTGAACGACGAAATCCGCACATAGCCAACATTGTCGATGGTGCGGGAGCGCACACTGCGGATCGGAATGGTTGCGCGTGTGATGGTGACATCGAACGGTTCGGTCTCTGCCCGGCGAATAGTCAGCTTAATGTCGGTGCCGACCTTGCCCCGCATCAGGTCAACCGCCTGGGACAGGTTCAGTCCCAGCACCGGCTTGCCGTCCAGGTGGGTGATCAGATCGCCCGGCTGGATGCCCGCCCGGTGGGCCGGCGTGTCATCGATCGGGGAGACCACCTTGACGAAGCCGCCTTCCATGGAGACTTCGATTCCCAAGCCGCCGAACTTGCCGCGGGTCTGGACCTGCATGTCCTTGTAGGCGTCGGCATTCAGGAAGCGGGAGTGGGGGTCCAGGGAACTCAGCATGCCGGCGATGGCTGCTTCGATCAGTTCCTTGTCGGTTACCTTCTCAACATAGTCGGCGCGAACCCGTTCGAAGACATCGCCGAACAAATCAAGCAGGCGATAGGAGTCTTCGTTTTTGGTCGCTTTCTTTTCCTGTGCCTGCACGCCCGCGGTGAACGCCAGTGCGACGGCCATGACCGCCATGATCGCTATTTTTTTCATCCGTTTGTTTTACCTTTATGAGAAGCCAGCCAAGGATTGGGATCGATCGATCGCCCGTTTTTTCGGAGTTCCATATATAGGGTTGGATTATCCGCGTCGGGTGATCCCATGACACCAACCGGTTCACCGGACAGTAACCACTGTCCCACATTTCCATCTATGCGGGACATGCCCGCCAATAAGCTATGATATCCCTCGCCGTGTTCAATGATCAAGAGTTGCCCGTATCCCCTGAAGTCTCCGGCGAAAACAATTTTTCCGTTATAGGGCGCGACCACCTGGGCGCCGGCGCGGGTTTCGATATCGATTCCCTTCCGCCGGGCGCCCCGCCGAATGCGCTGGCCATAGCGTCCGGTGACGGGACCGATGGCCGGATAGGTCAGAAGGCCACGCGCCCCGCTGATCGGCTGAGTCTCGAACGGCGCCTTTGAGGCAAGTGCGCCGCGCGGCACCAGCGGGCGGGGCATGGTCCGGGCGGCTTCCTTAGAGGATTGATATTGCTTGATTCTTTCCTCCTGAGCGGCGATTTCCCGGCGCTCGGTTTCCAGCTGATCGAAGAGATCGCGGAGATCATTGGCTTCCCGCGAGAGCTTATCAATGCGCGCCGCCTCCACTTGGCGGGCGGCCAGGGCTTGTTTCCGGACCAAGGATTTCTGCTCAAAAATCTGGTCTAGTTCCTGCCTGCGGGAAATCAGGGCGCGGGCGGCGGTCGCCACGATCTTGCGCCGGTCCTCGATCAATTTTCGGCTTTCTTCCAGGTCGTTCAAATCTTCGCGAAGCCGGGTCGCCTTCTCTTCAATTCGCGGCACCGTGGATTTCAGTAAGATCGCCGTGCGAACCAGATTGGACGGGGTGGAGGGATAGGCGACCACCGCTTCCGGCGGCATGCGGGACAACCGCTGCAAGGCGATGAGCACGTTGGAGAACTGATCGCGGCGTTCCCGGAACTCCGCGATCTTGGTTTCGTGGCTGGCGTTGAGCGCGCGTAGGTCGGTCTCCGCCTGCAGGATCAGGGACTCCTGCGCCCGGATGGCCGCGGCGATCCGCACCTTTTCCTCTCGGACTTCGGTGATTTCCTGTTTCAGGATGTTGGCGGTTTCGTCCAGTTCGGACGCTTTGCGTTGGCCCGCCTTTAGTTCTTCTTCAACCTTCTTGAGCCGCCCATCCAAATAGTCGGGCGCGTTTTGGCCGGACGCCGGCTGCGGCAGGGCGAGCAAAAGGCCGACGGCCAGAACGAAGAACGGAAGGCCCGGACGATCAGACAGCGGCATCGGCGGATAAGGTGATCAAGGATCTGCCGGTCATGGCGCCGGGCTGGGGAAGCTGCAGCATGGTCAGCAGTGTCGGCGCGACATCAGCCAGCACACCGTCGCTGATGCTTTGCACGTCGTCCGGCGGGTTCACCAAGATGGCCGGCACCAATGATAAAGTGTGCGCCGTATGGGGCTGGCCGGTATCGGCGTCGGACATTTTCTCCGCATTGCCGTGATCGGCGGTGATCAGCATGGTCCCGCCCACATCCAGCAGCGCTTCTTCTAGCTGGCCCAGGCAGGTATCCACGGTCTCGGCCGCCTGGCGCGCGGCGTCGAAATCGCCGGTATGTCCGACCATATCGCCGTTGGCGTAGTTGACGACGATGAGGTCGAACTTCTCCGACCGGATGGCGTCGACCAGCTTGTCGGTCACTTCCGGCGCGGACATTTCCGGCTGCAGATCATAGGTCGCCACCTTGGGCGACGGTACCAGGATGCGTTCCTCGCCGGGGAAGACTTGTTCCTCGCCGCCATTAAAAAAGAACGTCACGTGGGCGTATTTCTCGGTCTCGGCGATGCGGAGCTGGGTCAGACCGGCCTCGGAAACGATCTGCCCCAGGATGTGTTCCAATTGATGCTGCGGGAACATGGTCTCCAGGAACGCGTTCAACTCGGTCGAATATTCGGTCAGCCCGA
>JAYQGD010000158.1:0-6390 GCA_038140415.1 Rhodospirillaceae bacterium | reverse complement strand
ATTGTGAACACAGAGAGTGAATAGGTAAATCGATGGCTGAAAAACTGATGATTATGATGGTGAACACGGACCCCAGTAATGGTGAAGAGCTGGGTGCGCCGCTGTTTCAGGCGACCGTTGCCGCCGCCATGGAATACGAGGTGGAGGTTGTCTGCACCGCCACCGCCGGCAAGCTGATGAAAAAAGGCGTGGCCGAGAATTTAGTGGTCAAGCCGGGCTCCCCCAAGAACGTCTATGACTTCATCAAGGACGCCCATGACGCGGGGGTGAAGTTTTTCTGCTGCTCGCCCAACCTGGATCTCTTCGACATGACTGAAGACGACCTGATCCCCGAATGCGAGGGGATCGTCGGCGGCGCCTACGTCATCGAACAGGTGATGGAAGAAGACGACCTGAAGGTCCTGACATACTAATTTGAATGGAACTTAAGTGATGAGCCACCCGACCAGCACACGTGTTCAGGAGCATATCGGCGATCCGGTCTCGGACGCGCCGGTTCACGATTATGATGACATGGAAGAAATCTTCCAGGACATCCAGGCGGACATGCGCTACGACCACGAGCTCAACGGCTGCCTGAACTGCGGCATCTGCACGGCGACCTGCCCGGCGGCGCACTATTATGACTTCAGCCCCCGGGAAATTGTTCAGCTTCTGTGGACCGAGAACCTGGAAGGCATCTACGACGCCATGCAGGAAAAGATCTGGGCCTGTGCTCAGTGCTATACCTGTGCGGCGCGCTGCCCGTTCGGCAATTCCCCCGGCGGTCTGGTCATGCTGATGCGGGAGACCGCCATCAAGCACGGTATGGAATCAGCGCAGAACGTGTTGCGGCCGTTCAGCCGGGTCATGCTCAAGGTGATATCGACGGGCAACCAGATTGCCCCGGACATGATCAATCCCCAGCACTTTGCCGACTGGGGCCCCAATATTTCCAAGGTGCAGGCGCCGTTGAAGGTGCTGCGCGACGCCATCCCCATGCCGACGCTGAACACCACCGAGACGGCCTGGGAAACCAACCTCAAGACCTCAATCGAGCTCTATACGATCTGGGAAATGACCGGCGTGCTCGATCAACTCGAAACCATCGACGAGAATCTGTTCGACGTGATCTCCGACATCATTGATGAAAAGCGGGACGATTACGACGACTGGCTCGACGAGCAAGACGAAGAGGATGACGATGACTGATAATCAATCCGGCGAACGCTTTACGGGTCACGGCGACGAATGGAAAGACGCCAACCTCACCGCTGACGAGGCGCAGACCGCCACCAGCTGGGTGGAGCAGCGGATCGACAAGCGCTCCATGCTGACCAACAAGGATCGCGTCGAAGACGTGCGCGACATCATGTGGCAGTTGGAAAAAGACGGTGAGATTATGGTCCACCGCATCACCGACGAGCATGCGCCGAAAACGGTGAAGACGCTGTACGGCTGGGATAAGCGTATCCCGACCCGCCAGCTCTGGCACCACAAGTCCTGCGGCCAATGCGGCAACATCCCGGGCTACCCGACATCGCTGCTCTGGCTGATGAACAAGATGGAGGTTCCGTATCTGGACGAAACCGATCAGACCTCCTGCACCGCCTGGAACTACCACGGCTCCGGCATCGGCAATCTGGAAAGCCTGGCCGCCGTTTTCCTGCGCAACTTCCACCAGGCCTATGTTTCCGGCCGGGCGCAGGGTCTGGATGACGGTTACTTCTATCCGCTGGTGCACTGCGGCACGTCCTTCGGCAACTACAAGGAAGTGCGTCACTATCTGCTGCACTCCGCCGAATTGCGGGAAAAGGTCCGCACCATTCTGGGTAAGCTGGGCCGTCTGGTGGACGGCAAGCTGCTGATCCCGGAAGAGATCGTGCACTATACCGAGTGGGTGCACGTGATGCGCTCCGAGATTCATAACTATCAAGAGATCGATGCCAGCAACATCCGGGCGACCGTCCATCCGGCCTGCCATGTCTATAAGATGGTGCCGGAAGACGCGATCTATGACGACTCCGTGCTGGAAGGCAACCGCGTCGCCGTCTCCACGGCGTTGCTGCAGGAACTGGGCGCCAACGTGATCGACTATTCCACCTGGTACGATTGCTGCGGTTTCGGTTTCCGCCACATCCTGTCGGAGCGAGAATTCACCCGGTCCTTCGCCATCGACCGGAAAATCCGTGTCGCTGTCGAAGAGGCAAACTCCGATGTGATGATCGGCCACGATACGGGCTGCATCACCACCCTGGATAAGAACCAGTGGATCGGCAAGGCCGCCGGCAAGGACGTGGAGCTGCCGGTCATGGCCGACTGCCAGTTTGCCGCCCTGGTCTGCGGCGCCCATCCGTACAAAATCGTTCAACTTCACTGGCACGCCTCGTCGGTCGAGACTCTGATGGAGAAACTCGGCATCGACTGGCAGGCCAAGAAAGCGGAGTTCGAGGATTACCTGAAAGCCATCGAAGACGGCGGCGATCGGGAAATGCTCTATGACCCGCGTCTCATGATCACATCCGGACCCGGATTTAAGAAACTCGAAAGCCAAGCATGACTGATACACCAATCCTGATCGTCGGCGGTGGGCCGGCGGGGCTCAGTGCGGCCCATTCTCTGGCGATGGCCGGGCAAAAGTCCGTCATTGTTGAAAAAGAAGACCGGCTCGGCGGCGCGCCGATTATCTCCGGCTATGCCAAACTGGTGCCGTCGGGGGAGTGGGCCAAGGACGCCATCGGCGGTATGGTTGACCGGGCGGCCGGGTCACCGCTCGTCGGGGTGAAAACCTCTACCACGGTGAGCGAGTTTTCCGGCGAGCCGGGGAGATTCCAGGCGAAACTGTCGGACGGCAGCAGCCTGGACGCCAGCGCGGCCGTTCTCTGCACCGGCTTCACCCACTTCGATTCCATCAACAAGCCCGAATGGGGCTTCGGCATGTTCCCCGACGTGATCACCACGACCCAGGCGGAACAGATGATTTCGTCGGGCAAGGGCATTCACTGCCCGTCGGATGGCCGCCAGCCCAAGCGGGTGGCGATCCTGCTCTGCGTCGGGTCTCGCGACCGGCAGATCGGCCGGGAATGGTGCTCCAAGATTTGCTGCACGGTCTCGTCCAATCTGGCCATGGAAATTCGCGAGGAGCTGCCGGACTGCCACGTCTATATCTATTACATGGATATCCGGACCTTCGGGCTCTACGAAGATACCTATTATTGGAAGAGCCAGGAAGAATATAAGGTCAAATACATCAAGGCGCGGATCGCCGAGGTGACCTCCGACGGCGACAAGCTGATCGTCAAAGGCGAGGACACGCTGGTCAAACGGCCGATCACCATCCCGTTCGATCTGGTGGTGCACGCCATCGGCATGGATCCGAACGTGGACAATCTGCTGCTTTCCTCCATCTTCGATGTGAAGCTGGAGCCGCACGGTCACATCGGCCGGGAAGCGACCTACGGCGGCATGGGCCGGACCTCCCGTCCGGGTGTCTTTGTCGCCGGCGCCGCCACCGGGCCGGAGACCATCGACGATTCCATCGCCCAAGGTCAGGCGGCTGCCATGGCCGCGTTCGCCAGCGCCAACGGAACCGCTGTCGCGGCGGAGTAAGCATCCGGATGTTTGGACAGTTCGCCAGAAAAGCCCCCGAGGCGCCGGAGCCGGCCATGCCGGTTCTGCACCTGAGCGGGCCGCGTCTGTCCGAAGCGCTGGATGCGCTGATCAAGTCGGCGGAGAACGACGGCGGGGTGGAGCGTTATATCGACGCGCTCAAACTCAAATCATCCTTGTTTGTCGAGACTTTCGGCGGCGAAGCCTGGAAACAGGTGAGCGAGGAATCGTTTAACCTGGCCTGCGCTTTCATTTCCCCTGCGCGCCGGCGGGTCGGCGAGGAAATAGCCGAGAACGGCATGGCGAATATCCGGCTTGGTCTGGGGGCGTTATTGGACGGGGTCGAAGACACCGCCGGCACGGATCAGCGGATGACCGCCATCCGCGCCGTGTTTCCCCAGGAAAAGCAGTTTCGCTGGGTGCGCGATCTGGCCGCCGAAATCCTGCACTTTACCCATCCGGAACTCTATCCGCTGATGACCCGCTGGATTTGGGACGTGAATACCAATTCCGGGGTACTGCGGGAGATTTGGTTCTCCGACGATCTGGATAATCTGGTGATCGACGTGGACGACAATTACGACGCGTTCATCATGTTGCGCCAGGAACTGAGCCAGTATCTCTCCGACAACGGGGTCTTCAAGGACGTGCCGTTCTATGTGGATCTGCTCTGCGCCCAAGTGTACGGGGACTATATCTCGGCTCGGGGTGCGACCTATCTTCGGACCGATTTCTCGACCCCCGAGGACCCGATGGAATATTGCCGGCACATGCTGGGACTCGACGGTGTCGATACCCGCACCGGCCGGACCAAACTCAAGAAAGCGGACGGCTCGCCCCACCGGGTGGCCGACGCGACAATCGCCTCAGAGGCCTAGGACGATCATATGCCTATTCATGAACAATCCCTGATCCGCCCCGAGAATATCCATGTCCAAGAGGAACTGGAGATCGACGGCGTTGACGTCTCCGGACACTGGAGCACGTTTATCAGCCCCCGGGTGGTCACCGACTATAATGACAATCTGCAGGACGAGATCGCGGCGCTGCCCGGCGGGGAGCATATCCACCGCTGCTGGCAATGCGGGTCATGCACCAATTCCTGCACCGTCAACGCGGTGAACCCGGAGTTCTATCCGCGCTATTGGATCTACCTGGTCCGCATCGGCATGGAAGAAGAACTGCTGCGGGACAAGGACATCATCTGGCAGTGCGTATCCTGCAACAAATGCACCTATGTCTGCCCGCGGGATGTGTTCCCCGAAGGGGTGATGAAGTCTCTGTCCCACTGGCTGGAACTGAAGGGTCACACGCCCAAGTCGCCGTCCATGCATTTCGATGAGGAGTTCTCCTCGCAAGTGTTCGAGACGGGCAAGATCGAGGAAGGCAGGATCATCAAGGGCTTCTTCAAGCGGATGGGAATGCCCCTGATGCAGGACTGGCTGGTGGAGATGGTGCGCCGCATGGTCTGGCGTTTGCCGGTCAAGCTGCTGATCACCATGGGCCTCGCCAATTTCGTCCGGCCGCGCACCAAAAACTGGGGCCCGGCGCGGGACGCCATCAAGGAATATGTGGAAGAGCAGAACAAGAAGCATGCCGCAGCGTTAAACCTGCCAGCAGGGAAGGGACACTGACGTGAACAAGGAATACAAGAAAGTCGCTTATTATCCCGGCTGCGCTCTCGAAGGATCGGGGCACGCCTATAACACGTCGACCAAGGCGATCGGCAAGAAGCTCGGCCTGGATCTGGTCGAGGTGAAGAACTGGAACTGCTGCGGTGCGATGGAAGTGAAAAACATCGATCCGAAACTGCAGACCTATCTGTCGTCCCGGGTTATGTCCATCGCCGCCAATGAAATGGGCTTCGACACCGTGATGGCGCCCTGCAACGGCTGCTACCACAATCTGAAGAAGGCCGAATACGATCTGGAGCATGACGAGGGTTCCAAGGAAGTGGTCGGCGAATTGTCCTCCAAGGCGGGTCATAAGACCTATGAGGCCGGTTCCATCGAGACCATCCACGCGCTGGATTGGCTGAAGAATTCCCTAGGCGAAGAAGGCATCAAGGAGCGGGTGAAGAACTCCCTCAAGGGCCTCAAGATCGCCAACTATTACGGCTGCATGTACACGCGACCCCGGCATATCTTCCCGGAGAAAGACCAAGGAGAAGGCAGCGAGTCGACCTCGAAGCCGCACTTCATGGATGATCTGTTGGCCGCCGCAGGTGCGGAGAATGTGGACTATCCGCTGAAAACCGCCTGCTGCGGCGGGGCGCATACGCTGTCGGATTCCGACACCTCGACCAAGCTGGTGCTGAACCTGCTGAAGGGGGCTGAAGCCTGCGGCGCGGACGTGATCGCGACCGAATGCCCGACCTGCCATTCGGGTCTGGAAATGCACCAAGTGCGGGCCGAGACGGTCCTCGGTGAAAAGACCAACGTGAAGGTTCTTTATTTCACTCAGTTGCTGGGTCTGGCGTTGGGGCTTAAACCCCGCAAGCTGGGCATCCACGAGAATATTTCCGATTCCTACGGGTTGCTGAAAGAGAAAGGCCTCGCGTGAGGAGCTTCGACGACATAGAAGCCCGGATCGGCGAGCTGGAGAAGTCCGGCAACCCGCTTGAGGCGGTTGCCGAAATGCTGCTGCTCGGCGAAGAAGTGCTGGAACGCTGGGTAATCGGCCGGGGCCAAGAGCCCACGCAGGCCACGTCCGAAGGGTTCCGCATTCTGGCGCTGCACAAGCAGGGCGCGCGCGGCGAGCCCAGCTTCAACGCTTGCCGGGAAACCTGCCGGGAACTGGTCT
>JAYQGD010000157.1:0-6441 GCA_038140415.1 Rhodospirillaceae bacterium | reverse complement strand
GCGATATAGCCGTCCGCCACGTTGGGGCTGACCGCTTCCATCCAGTTTTTGATCCGGGTCGAGATGGTCAGCCACAGCCGGTCCTTTGAATCCCGGAGGACGAAATTCACCTTGCCGATGGGCTGCCCGTCGATCGTATCAAACATCAGCGTGGTCTTGCCGTCGGATTCCATGACTTCCAGCACGTCGGTGCCGAAGTTGGAGATATAGATTTGTCCCTGTTTGCCGAAGGCGAGACCGTTGGGGAGGGTTCCTTCGGTGAAGCGGGATTCCTCGTCCGACGCGCCGGAAAAGGCGCCGCCGTGATCCTGGGTGATGATCTCCTGGCGGCCGTCGGGGCTGAGCTTGACCACACCGCCTCTGGCGTCCGCCGCCCACAGCGTGCCGTCCGGCTTGGCCAGGATACATTCCGGGCGCTGCAAATCCTCGCCGAGATACTTGATCTCCACCGGGTCCACCTGAAAGCCGTCAATGGGATTTGCGCCTGCCATTTTGTCCCCCGAACTATCCCCCGAACTATATTCCGTCTTGATCCACCTGTTCCCGGCCGATGAACCCCGGATGCGCCAGGGTCAGTTCCTTGAGCCGGGTCAGGTGGCCGTCGTCCAGATCATTATCGGCCAAATGCTCGCAGGTTTGAAACAAATACTCCCAGCAGCCGCCCAACGGTCCGATGGCCGTCGCCATGGTGTTGACGATATCTTCCTCCGGCAGGGGGCCGGTGTAGTTGGGGTAGTCGTGGTTCATGGTGAAGGCGATGGCGCGCACCGGCCCCTGACCTGTCTCCACCTCGACCCACTGAGGCAGATACGCGCCGGACAGCATCTCCCGCCCCCAGACGATCTTCAGTTCCTGCTCCCGCTCGGCCGCCGCCACCCGGAACAAAATACCGCAGCATTCCCCGCCCGGTTCCAGCGCCAGGGTGAGGCCCGGATTGTCCGGCGTGCCCCGGCCCATCAGGGTCTTCAAACAGAATTCCCGGTGAAAACCGTGCAGGGTGCCGGGGCGCTTCTCCAGGAACTCGATGGTCGGGTTCCAGATCAACGAGCCGTAGGCGAACAGCCAGACATCTTCGTCCTCAGGCAGCTCGGCCAACAGCCGATGGCGGGTGGCGTCCCGCTCGTCCGGGTCCATCAGGGTGAAGTGGCCTTCGCGCTCGTATTCCTTGACGATGCGCTCAAGCTCGCCGGATTGAACCAGTTCGCGGGATATCTCGATACGGTCATTCATATGAACCTATTGGTAGAAGGGGTAAGCGCCGGACTCAAGGCCTTCGCAGCGCTTTCTTGCGTGAGGGTGGGGGAAGGGCGTAGGATTGGGCCAAGACCGGGACCGGGAGGGAGGCTCTCATGGCTGTTCAAATGTTGCATCACGTCGCTTACCGCTGCACCGACGCGGGCGAGACGGCGAAATTTTATACAGAGCTCTTGGGGCTCGAATATTATGCCGCCGTGTCCGAAGATACGGTTCCGTCTACCGGCGAAAAATGCCCCTACATGCACATTTTCTTTGCCATGAAGGACGGCGGTTGTGTCGCCTTCTTCGAGGTGCCGGAATCCCCGCCCGCCATGGTGGACACCAATACCCCGGCCTGGGTCCAGCATCTGGCCCTGGTGGTGGAAAGCGAGGAAGAGCTTTTGGAGCGCAAGCAGGCATTGGTCGATGCCGGCGTGGATGTGATCGGGCCGACCGATCACGGCTTCTGCCGGTCGATCTATTTCCATGATCCGAGCGGCCACCGGCTGGAGTTGACGCTGCGCACGGAAACGCCGGAGATGATGGAAAAGCTGCGCTCTACCGCACCGGACATGCTGGACGAGTGGCAACGGACCAAGACCGTCCAACGCCACGCCTCCTGGGTGCACGACAGCAACTCGGCGGCTGAATAGCCGGCCAGCTATTTTTCTTTTTTGATGAAAAGACCGGGGGGCAGTTCCGTGGTCTCGTCGCCACGCGCCTGATCGATCTGTTTCTGCGTCAGGTTCGCGCCCATCAGCTTAGCGCCCCGGATATCGGTGCTGAGCAGGTTCGCGCCCTTAAAATCCGCGCCGGCCAAATCCGCACCCTTGAGGTTGGCCTCCAGCAAAAGGGCGCCCTTCATCTCGGCGTGGCGCAGTTTGGCATTGTCCAGGGTCGTTTCCTTCAACTGCGCGGCGCAGATATTTGCGCTGCGTAAATCCACGTCCAACAGGTTTGCCGCCGACAGATTAGCCCCTTCAAGATTGGCGTCGCGCATATTGGCGCTGGCCAGATTGGCTCCCGACAGATCGGCGCCGGCCAGTTCGGCCTTGTTCAGGTTCGCTTTCTCCCCTTGAGCACCTTTGCTGGCGAGCCAGGCTTCGTGACCGGAGACCACGGCCGCCACATCTATTCCTAAATCTTCGTTGGCTTTGGCTTTTTTCTCGGCATCGCCGAGCGCGTCCTGCCAGCCTTCGGTGTCGTTCTTTGGCTTAGGCTGCGCTGCCGCCTCAATGCCGCCGCCGGTCTCGGTTTTTGCCTCTGGTTTGGCGGGCGCGGCCTCCACCGGGACAGGCTTTGGCTTGGGAGCGGGGGCTTCAGGGACCGGCGCGGCTTTTTCAGGTGCAGCCTTGGGGGCGGTTGCGGCCTGCGGCTGTCCGGCCTCCGGCGAGGTCTTTCTGGCCGCCGGCGCCGCAGTTGCGCCGGTGTCCTTGCTTTCGCCATTGGGGCGGCGGGCGGCGAAGTGCTCCGGCCGCTTGACCGCATCCCGGGGCATGGCTTTCTTGAGCTGGGGCTGGGCCTTGCCGCTGCCCCGGCGTTCTTCTCCGCCAAAGGCGTCGTAATTGGCGGGGTTGCGCCGGTCCGGGCCGAAATAGCCGGTCGCGGCGATCAGCCGTTTCGGCTTTTTCAGGGTTGAGGCGAGGCGTTTCTGCAGGTTCTCCGCCACCAGGGGTTTGCGGATAAAATTGTGAATGCCGGAATCGCAGGATTTCTGGCCAAGCTCCTGATCCATGTTGCGGGCGATGACCACCACCGGCATGTTTTTATCGGCTTCGGTCTGACCGGCGCGCAGCATGCGTAGGAAGTTGAGCCCGGCCGCGCCCCTGATCTGGATATCCAGGATAATCAGATTGGCCCGGAACTGGCTGAGCATGGACAGCGCCTGCTGGGTCGAGGTGGCGCTCTGAATTTCACTGACTTTGAGGGCGCGGAGCGCCTGGCGGACGTCCGCATGCACGCCCATATCCTCGTCGATGATCAACACCCGCCAGACATTGGTCAACGGCGTCGGCGCCGGTGCGGCGGTGCCTTGATCAGGTGCGGCGGCGGATGTGCTCATAACCACTCGTAAAAAGTTGAACTTGAGATACGATCACTCTCAGTTGAAATTTCGGTATCCCGTGCGGAATAGTCAACGAGCAATTACCGTAATATGGGTAATATTTTCGTCGATCCGGGGATCACCCTAGGCGGCCTTGCACCAGGTTTGCCACATGTGCCGGTAGGCCGCTTCCATCTTGGCGGCAAAGCCCGGCGCGTCGCCGAGGGGGGACGCTTTCAGCCGGTCCCGCAGCTCCAGCCGGAGGGTTTCCCGCCGTTCCGGTGCACCGGCGAGGTCTACCGCCGCCGCCACATAGCCTTCTTCTGTGCCGGCGATCAGTTCCGGCAGTCCCATATTCTGCAGGATCGACGCGCCCACCCGCGCCGCATGGCGATCGCCGGTCAGGGTCACCACCGGCACCCCCATCCACAACGCCTCGAAGGTCGTGGTGGTGCCGTTGTACGGGAATGTGTCGAGAGCGATATCCACCTCGTCATAGAGGGACAAAGGCGACTGATCCCGGGGGATCCAATGGCGCAGGTCCAACCGGTCCGCTGAAACGCCGCAATCTTCGAAGGCGGCGAGGAGCCGGTCACGCGCGATGTCGTTGTCGAGCATCCGGCCTTTCAGCATGAGCTTTGTGCCCTGGACAGCCGTCAGAATTTCCGCCCAGACGGCGACCACCGCCGGCGTGATCTTGGAAATATTGTTGAACGACCCAAAGGTGATCCCGCCGCCCTGATTGAACAAGGGCGCGATCTCGGGCGCATCAACGGGGCCCTCATAGCAGTGAAAGCCGCCCTCCAGCCGGATCAGTGTTTCCGAATGCCATTGATCGGCCTCGCCCGGCAGATCGGCGATGCCATCGGTGAGCCGGTAGTCGATCCCGCTCAACCCCGTGGTCGCCGGATAGCCGAGCCAGGCCACCTGCACGGGCGCGGGCCGCAAGCCAAAGAGGCTCAAGCGGTTGTTGGCGCTGTGCCCGGCCAGATCGACGAGAATATCGATCCCGTCTTCCCGGATCAGATCGGCGGCGGCCTCATCACCCAGGCCCCAGATATCCCGCCAGTGTTGCGTATGGGACCGCAGCCGCCGGGTGGTTTCGTCGGTGTTCTCCACGTTCGAGTAGGCGAACACTTCGACCGTTTCCTTGTCGTGCGCGGCGAGCAGAGGTTCCAGAAAATAGGCGCAGGAATGGGTGCGGAAGTCCGGCGACACATACCCGATGCGGAGCCGTTTGTCCGGGTCCCGATCGTTTGTATGGTTAGCTTCCTCTGTTGCCGGGCGGCGGGACATCCAGTGGACATGCTCCCGGAACAGGCTCTCTTCGGTTTGGTCAGGTTCGTAGAGCAAGTTGAGCAGAAGATTCCCTCGCGCCGCCGTATAGTCGGGATCAATCTCCAGGGCGGCGCGAAGCTCGGCAATCCCGTCGTCCGTGCGCCAGCAGTCGTTCAGCAAATTCCCCAAATTATAATGGGGCAGGGCTTGGGCCGGATCGGCCGTTATCGCCCGGCGATGGGCCGCTTCGGCGTCTGCCGGTTGGCTCAGCTTTTCCAGGGCGTTACCCAGATTGGTCCAGGCGTCGGCAAGGCCGGATGAAAGTTCGGTGGCGCGACGTGCTGTTTCCGCCGCTTCATCCGCCCGGTTGAGCCCGTTCAGCGCAGCGGCCAGCGCGCAGAGCGCTTCCGGAAAATCGGGCCGGTGGTCCAGCGCCTGGCGCAGCACCCTCTCCGCTTCGTCATACTTGCGGGTCTGGCCTAAGAGGCTGCCCAGGGTTTGCAACGTGTCCGGATTGTCGGGTTCCAGGCGGACAGACTCCCGGTAAGCGGCCAGCGCGCCCGCCTCATTCCCGGCGGCAAGGCTCGCCGCGCCCAGATTGGCGTGGAAGGTGGGCCGGTCCGGAGCCAAGGCAATCGCCCGCTCAATCAGTTTGATCGCCTGATCCGCCGCACCCTGCTGGAAGGCGATCAGCCCCAGGAAATGATGGGCGTCGGGATGATCTGGATCGGCGGCGAGCACCTCGCGATAAATGTCTTCCGCGCCGGCCAGGTCGCCCGTCTGATGGCGTTTCAGACCGGCTTCCAATTGGTCGCGCAGAGGATCGGTCACCGGCTCAGGTTCCCTGGAGATGTAGGACGATATCCCGCCGATGAGGCCGGAACCGGTGTTCAAACAAATAGATGCCCTGCCAGGTGCCGAGCGCCAGCCGGCCGCCGGTCACCGGCACGCCGATTGAGGTGGCGGTCAGTGCGCCTTTGATATGGGCCGGCATATCATCGGCCCCCTCCGCCGAATGCCGGTAGAGAGACATATCTTCGGGCACCAGGGCTTTGAAGAAGGATTGCAGGTCCCGCATCACGTCCGGATCGGCGTTTTCCTGGATTACCAAAGATGCGGATGTATGCCGGCAATAGAGGGTCAGCAGGCCGGTCTCGATCTCCTGGCTTTCGGTCCAATCGCTGATCTCCCGCGTCATCTCGTAGAGCCCCTGGCCGTCCGTGGTCCGGCTTAGGGTCTGCTGGGATTGTTTCAGGATGGCCTCGGTCATGGCGGCAGAGTAGGCCAAGGCCGCCCGTGTTTCCAGGAAACTTGCGTTCCCGGCTTGTTCTATCGTATAGCTAAGGGTCAGAGGAGAACTTTTCATGAACAAATTCGAGTTTGAGGAGGATCTGCCGGTCCTGGGACCGTTTGCCGCCGACGATATCGTGCGCGGGGTCTGCCGCTATCTTCGAAATCTGGGCTATAGCCCGCTGACGGAATTTAAGCTGAAAACCAACCGGCGGGTGGATGTGATCGGTCTGGACAAGGGCGGGCGATTCGTCATTGTCGAGGTGAAATCCTCGGTGCCGGACTTTAAAGCCGACACTAAATGGCCGGAGTATCTGCCGTTTGGGGATCAGCTCTATTTCGCCGTGGCCAACGGCTTTCCGGTGGAAATCCTGCCGGAAGATTGCGGCGTTATGATTGCGGACGCCTACAACGCGGCG
Source organism: Rhodospirillaceae bacterium (assembly GCA_038140415.1). Taxonomy (GTDB): domain Bacteria; phylum Pseudomonadota; class Alphaproteobacteria; order Rhodospirillales; family UBA2165; genus JAYPHU01. The sequence goes on along the minus strand of JAYQGD010000157.1, from coordinate 174 downwards.
GTCCTGCGGGAGGCGCCGGTCGCGGCGATGAACGCGGCGCGCCGGAAAACCCAGCATGTGCGGTTCGCCAAAACCGCCGCCGACCGGCTGCACCGGACCTTGGATTTACAGATTTGATTAGGTGTTGGCCCAAACGGGGTGTTTTCGGCTATACTGCGCCCAGGTGTTCTAGGT
>JAYQGD010000156.1:0-6457 GCA_038140415.1 Rhodospirillaceae bacterium | reverse complement strand
GTTGCAGATGATACCAAAATCCGATTTTTACCCCAACTAGCGTTATTACTTAAAAGCCTAGTCGATTTCGATTGTGAGCGCTGTGGGGACCATCACAGGTGACATGGTGCGCAAAGGGTTCGAAATCGGCCCAAGAATCCGCTAAAAGGCGCCATGGTCTCGAACACACAGGTCGAACTCTTCACCGACGGCGCGTGTAGCGGCAATCCCGGTCCCGGCGGCTGGGGATTGATCCTGCGCTGGAAGGGGGAAGAGAGAGAATTGTTCGGCGGTGTGCCGGACACCACCAACAACCGGATGGAACTACAGGCCGTGATCGAGGGGTTGCGGGCGCTGAAGAAATCCTGCCGGGTCACCATCTATACCGACAGCCAATATGTGCAGAAAGGCATGACCGAGTGGCTGGCTGGCTGGAAGGCGAAGGACTTCAAGGTGAAGGGTGGTGGCTATCGCGCCAATCATGAGCTTTGGCGGGAGTTGGACGACCTCGCCGCCACCCATGAGATCGATTGGCGTTGGGTGAAAGGGCACGCCGGACACCCAGAAAACGAACGCGCCGATGAACTGGCCCGTCGGGGCGTCGACGAGGTGCGCTAAACCAATTTCCCGCTAGGTTTCTTTCCGGTAGGTCAGACTTTTGATCACACCGCGTAGCGTGCGAACTTCTTGTTCGGTGAGGCCGGCCCGCTGCAGCATATTGCGCAGATTCCGTACCATGATGGGGCGCTTTTCCCGGACATGCATAAATCCACTATCATCCAGCGCACCTTCCAGGTGCTCGAACAGACCGAGGAGTTCGTTTTTGTTGGCTTGGCGGGTGTCCGGCGTCATGGTGTAATTGTCTGGCGTATCGTCGCCCAGCTTGAACCACTCGTAGGCGACCAGTAGAACCGATTGCGCCAGATTGAGGGACTTGAATTCCGGGTTCAGAGGCACGGTCAGGATTTTGTCGGCCAGCGCCACGTCGTCGTTCTTGAGCCCTTTGGCCTCCCCGCCAAAAATCACACCGGTTCCAGCCGTACCGTAGTCCCTGATCTCTGCTGCCGCGCCGGCCGGGGTCACCACCTCCTTGGTCATGTCCCGGTCCCGCGCCGTGGCCGCGTAGACCTGGCTGAGATTAGCGATGGCCTCGGCGGTGGTGTCAAACAGCTTGGCGCGATAGACCACCATGTCCGCGCCGCTAGACGCGCTCACCGCTTTTTCGTTGGGCCAGCCGTCCCGGGGTCGGACCAGCCGCAGATCGGTCAGTCCGCAGTTCAGCATGGCGCGCGCCACCATCCCAATATTCTCCCCCAACTGGGGGTCTACCAGAATGACAGCGGGCCCAGTCATGTGCGGGGACTATTGAGCCGCGGTGCGCTCGCCCGACGGCGCGGCAGAGGCGCCGTCCCGATAGAGCTTAAAGATGATGGAGTCCCGAAGCGCCTCGTAGGAGGCATCGATAATGTTTGCGGACACGCCAACCGTCGACCAGCGTTCGCCCTTGGAATCAGCGCTTTCGATCATCACCCGGGTGATGGCCCCCGTGGCGTCATTCGGTGTCAGGATACGCACTTTGTAATCGACCAGGCGTAGATCGGCGAGTTCCGCGTAGCGCGGCACCAGCACTTCGCGTAGCGCCGAATCCAAGGCGTTCACCGGGCCGTTGCCCTCGGCGACGGTCATGAATTCCTCTCCGCCTACGTCGGCTTTGATGGTGGCCTCCGATAGGGTGACAATTTCGCCCTTGGCGTTCCAGCGGCGTTCGTCGATCACGCGGAAACTATTCAGCTTGAAGTAGTCCGGCACGTTTTCCAGCGCCCGGCGGGCCAAAAGCTCGAAACTGGCTTCCGCGCCGTCATAGGCGTAGCCGCCGAATTCCCGCTCTTTCACGATTTCCACCAAGCGCATGACCTTGGGATCGTTGGCGTCCACATTGATGCCGACATCCCGGAACATGGCCAGGATGTTCGACCGGCCGGCCTGGTCGGAGACAACAATGTGGCGCCGATTGCCCACCAGATCGGGCTCGACATGTTCGTAGCATTTGGGGTCTTTCTCCACCGCCGAAACGTGGAGCCCGCCCTTGTGGGTAAAGGCCCGCTCGCCCACATAGGGTGCGCCCCGGTCCGGCGCCCGGTTGAGCCGCTCATCCAGGGAGTGAGAGATATGAGAAAGCTGTTTCAGCCCGTCCGGCGTGACTCCGGTTTCGAATCCCATCTTGAGGGTGAGGGTGGGCAATAGGGTAATCAAATTGGCATTGCCGCAGCGTTCCCCAAGACCGTTCAACGTGCCTTGAACCTGACGCACACCGGCGCGCACGGCGGCCAGGCTGTTGGCGACCGCGTTACCCGTATCGTCATGACAGTGAATGCCCAGCTTCTCGCCGGGGATGGTTTTGGTAACGTCGGTGACAATTTCCTCGACCTCGTGGGGGAGAGTGCCGCCGTTAGTGTCGCACAAGACAATCCACCGGGCGCCGGCATCCAAAGCCGCCTTCAGACAGCGGATGGAATACTCGGGGTTTGCTTTGTAGCCGTCGAAGAAATGTTCCGCGTCGAAGACTACTTCTTCGGCATTCTTGCCAGCATGGGCGATGGAGTCGGCGATCATCTGAACATTCTCGTCGAGCTCAACGCCAAGAGCGACTTCCGCCTGGAAATCCCATGTTTTGCCGACGATGCAAACCGCCGGCGTCTTAGGATCAAGGAGCGCCTTCAGTCCCGGATCATTGTCGGTACTGCGCCCGGAGCGCCGGGTCATGCCGAAGGCGGTCAGTTTGGCGGTTTTGAGTTGAGGCGGAGCGGCGAAGAACGTGTCGTCAGTCGGGTTGGCGCCGGGCCACCCGCCCTCAACGTAATCGATCCCCAGCGCATCAAGATCACGGGCAATGGCGGCCTTGTCTTCGGTACTGAAGTCAATGCCTTGAGTCTGTGCGCCGTCGCGAAGCGTGCTGTCGAACAAATAAACGCGGTTAGAACTTTGTTGGTTGGTCATCGGACCGGGCCTTTCAAATGATGAATTTTTGGGTCGAATGGGCGGAAATCATCCCCTGAACGCCCTCAGCCTGGGCTGTGTCGTTCAGGGGCGCCTAATTCGACGGGCCCCACCGCCAATAATAATCGCGGAAATCATGCATGCGCTGCCGTTCAGACCGATGGTCTGCCGGTTACTCGAAATATGTTGTCGAACGGTCATAGTGCGCCGATTTAGCTAAATTTCCCCAGGTTTGGCCGGTTATAAAGAGGCGTCTGGGTTGAAAGTCAATAGATTTGTCTTGTGGTTTAAACGGGTTAGGGGTTACGGCCTCTGGATTTGTTGTGGATTTGCAGGCATGTAAAGACTTGGATTTTACCCTTGGGATCACCATTTACATGAGGAAGGCTTGCGGACTGCATACGCCGCAGGCTTGAATATGTTGTATGAGTCATTCTGAAATCGGCATGCTGGACAAGTTTATGGACGGTCAGACAACGGATGTAGATGCCGATTTCGCCAGCCTGCAAGAGCGGGTTCGCGGCTCTAATATCGATGAGCAAACCCTATTGGCGACCGACTATCTCAACCATTTTAATGAAGTGGTGATGCTCCTGCAGATGGTGCCCGATATGCCGGAGATTTTAGACGAGGCCAAGGCCTGGGCGCCGAAATCCTACGAAGACCATTTCCGGGATAGTACGGTTGCTGACAAGGATTTGGCGATTGAGGTCTATCCCCATGTTCCCATCAATTTTAAGCTGGCTTTTGAACAAACGATTGATCAGCTGAATAGGTTGGTGGCGGTGGTAATCGACCGGTTGGAGCGCTTGATTGAGGAGAATGATCCGGATCACCTTCGAATGGTCGCCACAGAATCAGCGCGATCAATCGAACGGTTGATGGATATTGCCGGTGGCATTATTCACGGTAGTTCCAAAACCATGGATCAGGCCGAGATCGACGCGCTGCTGCAGGACTAGGCGTCTCGCCGCGCCAGTCTAAAAACCGCCGCCCGCGACGGACTGAACCTTCTGAAAAATTGGCGGCGGCAGCATCGCCTCGGCGATAACCAGGAAGTCGGCATTGTCGATCCGCCGAAGACGGTTAGAGAAGGCCTCCCGCCAATCGGCGGCATCGCGAATAAAAGTCAGTTCCTCAATGAGGGGTTCCGCCGACGTCTCCACACAAGCCAGATAGGCAAGTTTCCGACAAAATCTGTCGTCCCCTGCGCCGGGGAGGGGATGCGAGACATCGTCGGCGACGCGGCCGATGGAGACAAAATCCTCGACCGGCTCATTGTCATCCGGATCACCTTCCAGGGGGCTATAGACGATGACGAAGTCGCCCCTATTCAGCCTGTTGTTAGCTTCCCGGCCGCCGTCCCCCAATGAAATGACACCGGCATTTTGCTGCTCCAGCGCCGGTTCCCGGTCTTCTACGGTGATCCAAAAAGCCATTGTTTTACTCCCTGGCCGGACAAGCGCCCAATTTACCCGTTTTTGTAAACTGATCAGACCCGGAAGGCGGCGAAGGCCTCGTCGGTGAATGTGACCCCGTGGCCCGGCGTGTCCGGCACCTGGAGGCAACCGTCATTGACCGTGTAGTCTTCGGTGAACGGATTGACCTTGAAGAAGTTCATATATTCCACGGCGAAGCCGCTGGCATACGCGCCGATCATGGTGGTGCTCAATTCGTGGAGCAGGTGACTCGTAAGTTTCACACCTGCGGCTTCGGCTCGCTTGGCGATCTTGTCCCACTCCGTGACCCCGCCGCAGCGGCCGATATCGGGCTGTAAAAAGGCCGCGGCCTTGCGGTCGCAAATATCCTTGAAGCCCCAGTCAAAATAGACGTTCTCACCGGCGGCGATGGGGAGGGGGCTGTTTTCCGCCACCGTCTGCAAGTCCCAGGAGCAATCGGCTAGCACCGGCTCTTCCAGCCAGCCGACGTTATAGTCCCTCAGCCACGTTGCCGCCTCAATCGCCTGGTCGGCGGAATAGCTTTGGTTCGCGTCGGTGTAGAGAATAAAGCCGTCGCCCATTTCACGGCGTAACAGGTCGATCCGCTCCCTGTCCCGATCACCGCCGATCTTGAGCTTATAGGAGTTGATGCCGCGTTCGACGTGCTCCTGTGCTTCGGCGATCAGTTCTTCATCACTGAGGGAAAGCCAGCCACCGGAGCCGTAAACCGGTACGTCCTGGTCCGCGCCGCCCAGCATCTCAAACAGGCTTTGATCGGCGGCCTTGGCGGCAATGTCCCAGACGGCGGTGTCCACGGCGGAGAGAGCATGCACCCCGACACCGCCCCGCATCCGGGCCTTATTGGGCGACCATAGCTGCCGCCAGAGCGTCTCGGGCACTGTTGCGTCCTTGCCTAGGGCGAGCGGTTTTAAGTCTTCTTCCACATAGGAAACTACGGCCTTGGTGCCGCGCCTGTCGAGAGACATGGAATAGCCGAAGCCGTCGATACCGTCCTCGCTGTGCACCCGGACGACCACCCAGTCCGCGCCGATATAGGTGCCGAGCGCACTGCGGATCGGCTTGTCGAAGGGAATTTCCAGAACACTGGTGGAAACGTCTTTGATTTTCTGCACGAATAGGCCTCCCAGGAGTCAGGCAGGCATTTGTCCACAATGGAACCGGCCCGCCAAGCTATTTTCTGTACATCGCCGGATTGGCAAATGGATCTTCAGGCGGCGGATCGTTTCGATGGTCACAGCTTTCTGAAAACTCGAAAATGATGGATGGGTTTAGATGGCGGATATAGGCCTCGGTCTCCACCAGCTTTTTGCGCAGCCGTTCAAACGAGATGAAGCGGCAGATATGGGACAGGCAGGGAATTTGGCCGGAGAACGTCGGTCGATTGATCTCCCGCATCACCTTATCGCGCCGCGCATCGGGTGCCACAAAAATAACGGAATGCTAAGATTGGGCTGCAGGGTGACCAGGTCCGACATGCGAAGAAGACCGGAATAAATGGAGGTGCTGTTTTCAATTTCGAAGGCGGCGACGATGGTCGGCCCCTTCAGCCAAATCACATCGATCATCTCGACGATGGCGCGTGTCTGGGGCTCAAACAGTACGGGCAAATTAACCAACAGCCCCTCCAGATCACTGAATTGGTGACCATTGATTTCCCGCGACCGGTCGTTGCGGGCAACCCAGATATCCAAACCCAGATCGTTCCCCAGCTTGGCCAACTGCCATTGGATATGCAGATGCGCCGACGCTTCGTTCTTCGGGGTTCGGAGTAAAAGCCTCGGCGTTTCCGGTTCGGCCTTTGGGGCTTCGGGAGTGGGTTCCAGGGGTTTTGGCGGCGGCGCCGCCTTCTTCAGGCGTTGGATCACTTTCTCCCCATCTTCCACCGGCCATTTGGTCGGGGAGCGGCGGACATAGGTGGTCCAGGACCGGGGCGTCTTGCCGGCTGTGAAGATGCTTAACTCGTCTCTCATGGAGGAGATGGGAATGCCGTGGCGCTGGTCCAGGATGATCCGGGGGGCGAC
>JAYQGD010000155.1:0-6466 GCA_038140415.1 Rhodospirillaceae bacterium | reverse complement strand
CATTTTCCTCACCCATCTGGAACGCCGGTATTTGGCGTGACGCCCCGCTTGAAGGCGATGGCGGAGACCGATAGGGTACCGCCCTTCGCGAACGAGGCCCGCCGATGAACTATCTCAGCACCCGAGGCAAAGCGCCGGTGCTTTCTTTTGACGACGTGCTGCTGACCGGCTTGGCCCGGGACGGCGGCCTGTACGTGCCGGAAACCTGGCCGAAGCTCTCCCGCAAGGAGATCAAAGCGCTCCGCGGGCTCTCTTACGAAGACCTCGCCGTCCGCATCATGCTGCCGTTCTTGGGCGGACAGATTTCCGAAGCCGACTTTGCGCAGATGGTGGCGGACAGTTTCGCGTCGTTCGACCATCCGGCCCGCGCACCGTTGAAGCAACTGGAGTCCAATTTGTGGCTGGCTGAGCTGTTCCACGGGCCGACGCTGGCGTTCAAGGATTACCCTCTGCAACTGGTAGGCCGGCTGTTTGACCATGTGCTGAAAAAACGCGGCGAGCGGGTCACCATCGTCGGCGCGACGTCGGGCGATACGGGATCGGCGGCGATCGAGGCCTGTAAGAACCGGGACGCGGTGGAGATTTTCATCCTGCACCCCAACGGACGGGTCTCCGATGTGCAGCGCCGCCAGATGACCACGGTGGATGCCGCCAACGTCCACAACATCGCCCTCGAGGGCACGTTCGATGACTGCCAGGACATGGTAAAGGCCCTGTTCGCAGACGAGGCATTCCGAGACGAACACCAACTGTCGGCGGTGAACTCCATCAACTGGGCGCGGATCATGTCGCAGATCGTCTATTATTTCTCGACGGCCCTTGCGCTCGGCGCACCGGACCGGAAACTGGCCTACGCCGTGCCGACAGGCAATTTCGGCAATGTGTACGCCGGCTATGCCGCCAGCCGGATGGGCCTACCGATCGAGCGCTTTATCGTCGGCTCCAACGCCAACGACATCCTCACGCGCTATTTCAACAGCGGGGTGATGGAGACGGCAGAAGTGACGCCGACCCTCAGCCCGAGTATGGATATTCAGATTTCCAGCAATTTTGAACGCCTGTTATTTGAACATTACGGCCGCAAGGGCGAAACTGTCGGCCGCGTGCTCTCGCGCTTCCGCCGCAACGGCACGGTCCGATTCGGTGATGCCCGCTGGAGAGCCATACGCAGAAAATTCGAAGGTCACCGGCTCGGCGACAACGCCACCAAGGACGCCATCGGCGAGCTTTACCAGGAGACCGGTGAACTGATTGATCCGCACTCGGTGATCGGTGTGATGGCCGCCAAGGCCAGTGAACTGCCGCAAAGCACGACCGTCGTCAGCCTGGCGACGGCCCACCCGGCCAAGTTTCCGGCCGCCGTCGAAGAAGCGACCGGCATTCATCCGGCCCTGCCCGACCGGCTGTCAGATCTGTTTGACCGGCCGGAGAAATTTACGGTTCTTGCCAATGACTTCGACACAATCCGCAATCATATCGCCGGCACCTTGACCCATCGGGGAAGCGCATGACCGTCCAAGTCAGCACCCTGAACAATGGCTTGAGAATCGCCACGGACAGGATGGAGACAGTGGAGACGGTTACGCTGGGCGCCTGGGTCGCAGTCGGCACCCGCCACGAGGAGGCGGAACTCAACGGCATCTCCCATCTATTGGAACATATGGCCTTCAAGGGCACCCATCGACGCACGGCACGAGCCATCGTCGAGGAAATCGAAGCGGTGGGCGGCCAAGTCAACGCTTATACCGGCCGGGAAAACACCGCTTACTTTGCCAAGGTCCTGAAAGAGGATGCGCCCCTGGCGGTCGATATCATTGCCGACATCCTGCAGAATTCGGTCATGGATCCAGTGGAACTGGATCGGGAACGGGCTGTCATCATCCAGGAAATTCATCAGGCCAACGACACGCCGGACGATATTATTTTCGATCATTTTCAGGCCGCCGCCTTCCCTAACCAAGCCATGGGCCGTCCCGTACTGGGCATCGCCTCTCTGATCAACACGATGAACAGAGATACGATCCTGGATTATATGGCCAACCAATATACGCCGTCTCGAATCGTGGTCGCCGCCGCCGGCAATATCGACCACGAGACCTTTTGCGCCCTCGCCGGTGACTCATTTGCTGGTTTGGTTAACAAGCAATTCCCAACCGGCGACTCCACGGCCTACACCGGCGGGGACTATCGCGAGAACCGCAGCCTGGAGCAGGCTCATGTCCTCTTGGGCTTTGACGGATTATCGTTTGCCGATGCGGACTATTATAGCCTGGCTGTCTTATCGACCATCCTGGGCGGCGGCATGTCGTCTCGGCTGTTCCAGGAGGTGCGAGAGAACCGGGGACTCGCCTACAGCGTCTACACCTTCACCAACAATTATGAAGACGGCGGCCTGTTCGGCGTTTACGCCGGCACCGGGGAGCAGGAATTGACCGAACTGGTGCCAGTCATCTGCGATCAAATTTTAGCCGTCGGCCAAACGCTCTCGGAAGAAGAAGTCATCCGCGCCCGCGCCCAGCTCAAGGCATCTACGTTGATGGCGCTGGAAAGCTCCTCCGCCCGGGCAGAAACCCTGGCGCGCCTGCTCCAGGTGTTCGACCGGGCGATCCCGACCGAAGAAGTGATCACCAAGATCGACGAGGTGGATGAAGAGGCAGTGAAAAATGTCGCCAATCGTATCTTTTCCTCCACGCCCACGGTGGCGGCGCTCGGCCCTATTGGCCCGTTGGAAAGCTACGACACTATTCGGGATCGATTGGTGGCTTAAAGCTTAGGCGTGGCCGGCCTCGTCGGAAAGCATCCGGGGATCGACACCCAGATTAAAGATCGCCCGTTCCCACTTGGTCTCCAAATCAGTATCAAAAATAATCTCCGAATCGGCGGGCGCCTGTAGCCACCCGTTGGCGCGGATTTCATCGTCCAGCTGACCCGGCCCCCATCCGGCATACCCCAGCGCCAGAATGCTCCGGCGCGGTCCATAGCCCCGGGCCATGGCCCGCAAGATATCGACCGTCGCCGTCAGGGCGACGCCGTCGTCCACCTCCAAGGTCGCGTCCTGGCGATAATCGGACGTGTGAAGCACAAACCCCCGGCCGGCCTCCACCGGGCCACCGAAATGCACCGGCACGTCATTGCTGACTGGCTTTTCGGTGATTTCCAGCTGCTCCATCAGCTCGGCAAAGGTCAGGGAATCCAGTACCTGATTGAGCACCAGCCCCATGGCCCCTTCCTCGGTGTGGGCGCACATGTAAATGACTGTCTTGGCAAACCGCTCATCCCGCATGCCCGGCATGGCGATCAAGAGCTGACCTGCCATATATGGATCTGCGGGGCTTCCGGGTTCGGCCATTGGGGCTGCTTTCCAGGTTACTGTTGCTAAACTCAAGTACCCGACCAGCCTAGCCAGTGCGGCAATCCATGTAAACGGCTGTTCTGGTAGCTTCGCGGCGCCGAAGAGACCCTGAGGGTCAACTTGGGCGAAATTAAGGCCGGAGCATTGACCCGCGTGCCCGGATGACGCACACGTTTGGTAAAGTTCCCGTGAAGTCGCGGGCTGTTAATGTTCCTCGGGCATTTATCGGCTTATATATGCACCATCAATTGGACCAACCGGGTTAACATCGTGATTTTGATAAAATCTTTCGTGTCGAAATATTTGGCTGCCGCTACCGTCGCTGCTGCTGTTTTTTCAGCGTCGGCCATAGCTGCTGAAAAAGCCGCGACCCCCTGGGTCGAGACCCAGCAAACAGCCGTGCGGCTGATTTCAGCAACCGAAGGCGTAGGTGAACGCGCCGCCGTGCAACTGGGGTTGCATTTCAAGCTCAAGGACAATTGGAAGATTTACTGGCGCAATCCGGGCGATGCCGGCTTTCCGCCACGCCTCAATTGGGAAGGCTCCGAGAATCTGGACACCACCGACTTCCGCTGGCCGGTCCCGTCCCGGTTCAAAGTGTTGGGATTCCAGTCCCTCGGCTACAAAAAAGAAGTCGTCTTCCCCATCAAAGCGACGGTGAAGGACCCGAAGGACCCGCTCAAACTGGCTGCCAAGCTGGATTATCTGGCCTGCGACGATGTCTGCATCCCCTACAAAGCCAACCTCGCCCTGACCCTGCCGGCCGGTTCCGATACAGCCACAGATAATTTTCAGCTCATCAGCAAATACGACAACCAAGTGCCCGGCGACGGCACGGCCCATGGCATCACCATTGAGAAAGTGGAAACCGCCGGCGCGTTCAAGACCGTGGATAAGGACGTCCGCGAGGGCGCGATCCGGGTGGTGGCCGCCAGTGCGGTGCCGTTCTCCAGCCCGGATGTCTTTGTCGAAGGCCCGGAACTGACCTTCTTCTCTCAGCCGCAAGTCGATCTGCAGGACGGCGGCAAGAAGGCGCTGATCACCATTCCCGCCAGCGAGGAAGAGAAAGCCAAAATTCTCCAGGCCAGCCTGACCCTCACCTTGAAGGACGGCGAGCGCTCGGCGGAGAAAACCCTCACCGTGCAGTCCGGCCCTGCCGCTGCGCCCGCTGGTTCCGAGCTCCCCCTCTCCCTGCCGGTGATCCTGGGTCTGGCGCTGATCGGCGGATTGATCCTGAACCTGATGCCCTGCGTGTTGCCCGTCCTGTCGCTCAAGGTATTGGGATTCATTTCCCACGGTGGCGGTGAAAGCCGGACCATCCGCCTGAGTTTCCTGGAGACCTCTCTTGGCATCATTGTCACGTTCCTGGCCATTGCCAGCGCGCTTGCCGGACTGAAAGCCGCCGGCTCCGCCGTGGGCTGGGGCATTCAGTTCCAGCACCCCTGGTTCATCGTGGGCCTGACCATCATCGTCAGCCTGTTCGCCTATAATCTTTGGGGCCTGTTCGAGGTCGCCTTACCAGGCTGGCTGTCCAACTTCGCCGGCGGCGCCCACACGGATTCCGAGGAACGGAAATTCGGCGGCAATTTCGCCACGGGCGTCTTCGCCACCATTCTGGCGACACCCTGTTCGGCGCCGTTCCTGGGTACGGCGGTCGGTTTTGCCTTGGCCGGTTCCACCATTGATATTTACCTGGTGTTTGCCGCCCTGGGCGCCGGCATGGCCCTGCCGTTTATCCTCATCGCCACCTTTCCGGCGTTGGCGTCAAAGCTGCCCAAGCCCGGCAACTGGATGATCCGGCTCAAACAGGTTCTGGGCCTTGCCCTGGCGGCCACGGCGATCTGGCTTTTGTCGGTGCTCGCCGTGCAGCTCAGCCTTGAGGCGGCTCTGTTGGTCGGCGCGTTGATGGCCGGCATGGGCGTCATCCTGTTTGCCAAACCGCGCCTGGGAGAAAGCTGGCACAAGTCGGCCGCCGCGGGCCTCGTCGTCCTCGCCTTGGGCGCGTTCTGGACGCCCTATGCGTTCACGCCGTCCGCCGAGCTCAACGCCGCCAACAGCAAACATTGGGTCAAGTTCGATCCCGCCGCCATCCCCAAGCTGGTGGCCGAGGGCAAGACCGTGTTCGTCGACATCACCGCCGAATGGTGCATTACCTGTCAGGTGAACAAGGCAGCCGTCCTCAATCGGGGCGAGATTTTCGATGTGCTGGCTGGTGGCGATAAGGTCGTCGCCATGAAGGGGGATTGGACCCGGCCCGACCCGGTCATCACGGCCTATCTCAAAAGCCATGGCCGCTTCGGCATACCGTTTAACGCGATCTACGGCCCCGGCGCCGCCGATGGTGTGATCCTGCCGGAACTGCTGACCACGGGTAATGTTGAGGCCGGGATGAACAGAGCTTCCGGCGGCACGCTGTTCGCCAAAAATTAAGGCTCTACACCCCTTTTCCGGTTTGCCCCGTACTCTGCCCCTCAGTATAAGAGAGAGGTAACAAGGTATGAGGGAAATCCCTCCCTCGCCTTTAGAAAGGACCAGAAAATGGCAATCAGTGTTGGAGACAGCATTCCCGCCGCCACCCTTCGCGTGAAGGGTGAGGAAGGAATAGATGCGCTTTCCACCGACGATATTTTCGCCGGGAAGAAAGTCGCGATCTTCGGTGTGCCTGGCGCCTTTACGCCCACGTGAACGGCCAAACATCTGCCCGGTTACGTGCAGCACGCAGACGCAATTAAAGCCAAGGGGGTCGATACGATCGCCTGTGTTTCAGTGAACGACGCTTTCGTCATGGACGCCTGGGGTAAAGCCGGGAATGTCGGTGACGCGGTGGTCCTCCTGGCCGACGGCAACGGCGAATTCGCCGCCGCCATGGGCCTGGAAATGGACGGGTCCGGCTTCGGCCTCGGCACCCGCATCCAGCGGTTCTCAGCCATCGTCGAGGACGGCAAGGTCATCACGCTGAACCTTGAGGAGCCCGGCGCCTTCGAGACCAGCAGCGCGGAGAACATGCTGGAACAGCTTTAGGGCTATGGCCCGATATTACCGAAAAGGCGGCTGCTTCGGCAGCCGCCTTTTTTGACGCACCGGCCAGCTCTTTCAAACGACTGCCCCCTCTCC
>JAYQGD010000154.1:0-6471 GCA_038140415.1 Rhodospirillaceae bacterium | reverse complement strand
CAACTGCCCTACCGCCAACATGAACGCGCGGGCCCGGCTGCCGGCGGCGGCCTGTCCTTGCGGCGAGGTGCGGACCGCCAGCTCGGCTAGGCGGGCTTCCAGATCGACAAGCTTTTTCCGCTGGGTATCGCTGCTGTCGGCGCTGCCGGATTCCAATTTCTGCAGTCGTTCGGATAATTGTCTCAAGGTTTTCAAAGCGGCCTTCGAGCCGCCGTCCGCATCAACCGCGGAAACCATCTGTTTGACCGTGGAAATGGAGTTTTCCAGATCGGCGATGCGCTGCAGGCTTTGATCCAACCTCGCTTGGATCCGCGCCCGTTCGGCCTGGAGCTCTTCGAGTTGAGGCACGTTATCGGTGGACTTGTTCTCCAAGACCTGCAGCCGGCCGGCCAGATTTTTAAGCCGTTCCTTGGTGTCGCTGTCCTCATCCAGGAAGGGGAAAAACTGCACCAACTGCGGCTGCCAAAGCGGTTTGGACGCGAAGGCGATGACGCCCAGGACGACCACCGTCAGCAATGTAAAGAAGACGGTCCGCAAGTTGCCGGCCGAGCGCCGCTGGATCGGGGCGATCGTGTGAGTATCCGGCATCGGTGTTTCCGGCACGGAAGAGGGCATGTCGGCTTTCTCCTGATTGGCGACGCCGGCTTTTGCCGAAATGGCGGCCAGCAGGGACTCCTGGGTCGGGCTTTCGGCGACAACCACCTCTTCCCAGGTGATCTCGCTGATTTTTTCCGCCACGGCAGCGCTCAGGCAAAACACGGTCAGGTCCTTGCAGGAACGCACCAGCCGGGATTTTCGGATCAACTGGACGAACGCTTCCGCCGTTCTGGGGGAATACAGCAGGACCGCGTCCAAATCGCTGTCTTTGATCGCGGCAATCGCCGCCGGCGAAAAACTTTTGCTTTCTTGAGATTCATAGAGCACCTCGTGGCGCACCTCGAAACCGGCTTTGGTCAGATCGCCCGCCAGATCGCCGGCGACCGCCGAGCCTGCCACATGGACCAAAGGCCCCTTGGCCGGGTCCAGTATCTCGATCACCAGGGCGCCCAAAGCCTCGACATCGCCGGATGCGCTGTGAACCTGAACGAATTCCATCTCGCGGGCGGCGCCCGCGGTCGAATCGCCGACCGCATAGACCGGAAGGGATCGCTCGGTCGTGCGTTCCGCCAAGGCGCGAACGCCGTTTTGGCTGGTCACCAACAGAGCCTGGACATTTTCTAGGTCAAGTTCAGGGCCGGCTAGATTTTCGATCGTCATTAAAGGTTCGATGATCGAATCGATGCCCTTTTCACCGAGGGTTTCGGCGAGCGCCGTGCCGTCGGCGCCGGGACGGGTGACGAGTGCACGCATGTGCCTAGGTCTCCTGTTTCATATCCGGATGAACCGGGATGAAATGGGGTTGTTCCTGACGTATCGCTCCCAGAATAGAGGGTCCTGCCTTACGCAACAAATCCTCCGCGACGGTCTTACCCAAATGCTCCGCTGCGGTGATCGGCGCCTTCGATGTGACCTCGGCTTTTTCGGCCCCGTCCGGCCGGGCGATCATGCCCTGTAACACAAGGTTTCCTTGCCCGTCGGGCTGGGCGAGGCCGGCAATCGGCGTGTGACAGGACCCGTCCAGAACGGTCAGCATGGCGCGCTCGGCAATCACGGCGGCGGTGTTCACAGGCTCCGCCAAGGCGGCCAGAAGGGCATTGGCGCGCGAATCGTCCGTACGGCATGTAGCGGCCAGACTGCCCTGGCCCACGGCCGGCAGCATGCGGTTGGTTTCCATCAGGCTCGTAACAGCGCCTTCCTTGCCGAGACGACGCAAGCCGGCATAGGCAAGAAACGTGGCGTCCACCTCGCCGGCTTCGAGTTTTTCCAATCGGGTGTCCACATTTCCCCGGAACGGGACGACCTGCAGATCGGGCCGCATGTTCAACAGTTGCGTCTTCCGCCGGAGGGAGGCGGTACCCACCCGGCTGCCCTTGGGCAGGACATCCAGGTTGGCGGCCTTGAGCGAGATAAACGCGTCCCGGACATCTTCCCGGGGCATGATGGCGTGCAGCGAAATCCCGTCGGGTAACAAGGTGGGCATGTCTTTCATGGAATGGATCGCGATATCGATCCGGTTTTCCAGCATGGCCGAATCCAATTCCTTGGTAAACAGGCCCTTGCCGCCCAAGTCCGCCAACAGCTCGGACTGAATCCGGTCGCCGGTAGTCTTGATCACCACCAACTCAACGGCATTCTTGGCCTTGAGCAGCGGGTGGCTTTCTTTCAAAGCCTCGATTACGTGATTGGTTTGGGTCAGCGCCAGCGGGCTACCGCGGGTGCCGATACGAAGAGGGGCGTCGTCAGTCATAGGGGCCGAAAGGTTCCTGGATACCGATAGGAGTTATGGTTTTTCCGGTCTGAAAAGCTTAAACAATGCCAATGGCGGGGGTATACCGCTTTTTCACCGCCGGGTCCAAGTGAATGTCGCTCTCAGACTGTGGATAACTTATGCGTGTCTTAGGAATAGAAACCAGTTGTGACGAGACCGCCGCCGCCGTGGTCAGCGATGAGGCGCCCGCGGGCGCGCGCATTCTGGGCGAAGCCATCTTGTCCCAGCATGAGGAACACCGGCCTTATCAGGGCATTGTGCCGGAGATCGCCGCCCGCAGCCATCTGCAGCATGTGGACCGGCTGGTGGCCGAGGCCATGGACAAGGCTGGCGTCGGCTTTGCTGACTTGGACGGGATCGCGGCGACCGGCGGGCCGGGCCTGATCGGCGGGGTGATCGTCGGGGTCATGACGGCCAAAGCCATGGCCTTGGTGCACGGTCTGCCGTTTTTGGCGGTGAACCATTTGGCCGGACATGCGCTGACCGCGCGGCTGACGGATGACTTGGATTTCCCCTACCTTCTGCTTTTGGTGTCCGGCGGGCACACCCAGTTATTGATCGTCGAGGGCGTGGACAAGTTTACGCGGCTCGGCACGACCGTGGATGACGCCGTGGGGGAAGCCTTCGACAAGTCGGCGAAGATGCTGGGTCTCGGTTATCCCGGCGGCCCGGCGGTGGAGGCGGCGGCGGCGCGCGGCACGCCCGGCGGGTTTGATTTGCCCCGGCCCATGCTCGGCAGGCCTGACTGCCATTTTTCTTTCTCCGGATTGAAGACGGCGGTGCGCCGACAAGCTGAGGATATTGCCGAGGATCAGGTTGACGATCTGTGCGCGTCTTTGGAACAGGCCATCGGCGAGGTGGTGGCCGACCGCTGCCAAAAAGCCATCACTGAACTCCGGGATCGCCATCCCGCGGGCAATACGCTGGTGGTCGCCGGCGGGGTTGCCGCCAACACAACGCTCCGGCGCTATCTTCAGGAAACGGCGGACGGGATGGAGATGCGGCTGATCGCGCCGCCGCCCAAACTCTGCACCGACAATGGGGCGATGATCGCCTGGGCAGGTTTGGAGCGGCTCCGTCTTGGTCTGACCGACACGCTGGATTTCAAGCCCCGGCCTCGCTGGCCCCTGGACCCGGACGCGCCGCCCGCCCATGGCGCCGGCGTCAAAGCTTAAGCCGCAATCCGCCCCAACGGTGCTTGCAGGACCATCCTTCCTTCGGTCATAGTCGGTCCATGGAAATTCGCCGGAAAATAGATACGTGAGCCGGATCGGTGTCATCGGGGCGGGGGCCTGGGGCACGGCGCTGGCGGTGGCCGTCCGGCGCGCCGGCAGCGAGGTGATCATTCAGGCCCATGAAGACGACACCGTCTCGGCGATCAACAAATACCACGTGAACGAAACCTTCCTACCGGGCTACGAGCTGGACCCGGAGATCAAGGCGACCCGGAAGCTGGCCGAAGCGACGGACGCGGACGTTGTCCTCTTGGCGGCGCCGGCCCAGCATCTGAGGGCGGTCTGTGCGGAAGCGGAAAAATCCTGGGCGGAGCATGTGCCGGCCATCATTTGTTCCAAAGGAATCGAAGAGAAAAGCTGTGCGCTGATGAGCGAGGTGGTGGGGGAAGTGCTGCCGCGCCGGCCCGTCGCGGTACTGTCCGGTCCCACCTTCGCGATTGAGGTGGCGCGGGATTTACCCACGGCAGTGACCCTGGCGTGCCGGGATGAAGTGGTCGGGAAGGTGCTGATGGAAACCTTGAGCTCCCGCCGGTTCCGCATTTACCGCTCGACGGATGTCGTCGGCGCGCAGATCGGCGGCGCGGTGAAAAACGTGCTGGCCATCGCCTGCGGCATCGTCGAGGGCCGCAAGCTTGGCGACAATACCCGCGCCGCGCTGGTGACCCGAGGTCTCGCCGAGATTACCCGGCTGGGTCTGGCTAAGGGCGCCAAGGCGGAAACGCTGGCGGGCCTCAGCGGGCTTGGCGATCTCACGCTAACCTGCAACGCCATGCAGTCCCGGAATTTTTCCTTGGGCGTTGCTCTGGGAGAAGGAAAAAGCCTGGAAGAGATCATGGGCGGCCGCAAATCCGTGGCGGAAGGCGTGTTTACGGCTTCATCGGTGAGTGAACTGGCACGCAGATTGGATGTGGAGCTGCCGATTTGCGCGGCCGTGGATGCAGTGTTAAATCACGGCGCGGATATCGACACGGCGATTGCCGGACTGCTATCCCGGCCGCTGAAAGCCGAAACGGCTTAGACTTTTAGCCTCAACACAACGAAGAGAACCCCGCCGTGCTCTACTTCATATATCGCGTCGATAAACCGAATTCCGGCGAGTTGCGGGAAGCGACCCGCCCGGCGCACCTGGAATGGGCCAAGACCCTCGGCGACCGGTTGCGCTATGCCGGGCCCACCCTGGAAGAAGGCACGGGCGCGATGATCGGCAGCGTCTGGGTATTGGAGGCTGACAGCCGGGACGAAGCGGACCGGCTGACCCAAGAGGATCCGTATGAGAAAGTGGACCTGTTCGAAAGCAAAACCGTTCAGGCCTTCATGCAGGTCGTCCCCTGGGACGACTAGAACAGAATTTCAGAGAGACACGAGGCAGGTATGGCGTATTGGCTGGTAAAATCTGAACCCGGGGCATGGTCCTGGGAGGATCATGTAAAGAAGGGCGTCGAACATTGGGACGGCATCCGCAACTATCAGGCCAACAACAACATGAAAGAGATGAAGATCGGCGATAAGGCCTTCTTCTATCACTCTATCGATGAAAAGCGCATCGTTGGCGTTCTCGAGGTGGTGAAAGAACACTATCCTGATCATACGGACGAATCCGGCCGGTTCGGTATGGTCGACTTCAAGGCGCTGTATCCGGTGAAAACCCCGGTCACCCTGGCGGAGATTAAAGCCGACGAGCGGCTGCAGGACCTGTTCCTGGTCCGCCATACGCGCTTGTCGGTCGGCCCTGTGTCGGCCAAGCACTGGAAAATTCTCTGCAAGATGGCGGGCGTCCAGCCCTAACCGGGTCGTGCCGACGGGTCCGAGACCATGATTTTTGCCTGGCTGAAAAAGACCCTGGACGAACAGGCGCGCACCGCCAATCACAAGGAGCTTACCAAGTTCATCGATGGCTTACGCACCATGACCGATGAGGATATGGGCGTGGTGCTCGCCGTCAGCACGGTGCTCAGGGTCAATATGGAGAACCAGGGATTTCTGCCCAAGGGGCTCTATGACGAAGGGGAGCTACCCAGCGCCCAGGAGATGGCGCGCTATCAGGTGGAACTTAATAAACTGGTGCGGCAATTCCACCGCAAGCGCATGCATACGGACGGTCTCGGCGTGCTGGTGATCTCTTATTCTTTGCGGTGTCTCAATGTGGCGGACCTGCGCGACTATGGCCGGGACATGTGGACGACATTGATCCGCGGCTTTCCGCACGCGGAAGAAACGCTGCGCATCGGGCAGGAAAGCAAAGGCGAAGACTTCCCCGAAGAGGTCTGGACCGAATGGAAGAAAATCCCCGTCGGGCTGGAGCCGTCTACCGGAGAAGGCGCATGAGCAGCACGGCTGAGAAGCTCTGCGATCTGGCGGAGATCGAGGATCCGGGCAGCGCCGGCTTCACCATCGAGCGTGACGGCAAGAAGCAGATGATCATGGTGATCCACCGCCAGGGGGAGGCCTATGCTTACGTGAATTCCTGCCCGCATATCGGCGCGCCGTTGGATTTTAAGCCGGGGCAGTTTCTGTCGTCGGACAAAAAGCTGATCATGTGTTCGACCCACGGGGCGTTGTTTCAGATTGTCGACGGGCTCTGTATCTTCGGGCCGTGCCAGAAGGCGTCATTGAAAGCCGTACCGATTGAGGTGGTGGACGGCGAGGTCCGGCTCGCATAAGCCGCGCCGCCTCTTGTTTTCCGGTCCGGTCTCGCGATAATACCGGAAACAGAATTCAGGGAGGTTCAAGACCAGCCATGTCAGACAATCAGCTCTTTCCCGTTCCCGACGCCGTCGCCAAAAGCGCCTGGGTCGACAACGACAAATATCTGGAAATGTATCAGGCGTCCGTGGACGATCCGGAGACGTTCTGGGCCGAACACGGCAA
>JAYQGD010000153.1:0-6490 GCA_038140415.1 Rhodospirillaceae bacterium | reverse complement strand
CATCTTGCCACAGCGGCCCTAAGTGACAAAGACCAGACTGAGCTGCGGGAAGATGACCAGCAAGATGGTCACCGCCAGCATGATGACCACAAACGGAAACGCGCCGATGAAGATATCGGACAGACTGATACTGGGGTCGTCCAGCGTCGACTTCACCACGTAACAGGTGAGCCCCACAGGTGGCGTGAGGAGCCCGATTTCGATGGCGATCACCGAGACGATGCCGAACCAAATGAGGTCGCCGCCCATGCCTTCAATCACCGGCACAGCGAGGGGCAGGATGATCAGCATGATCGAGACCGAATCTAGCACCATGCCCAGCAGAATGAGCAAAATGATGTACGCCGTCATGAAGCCATAGAAACCGAGGCCCATGGAAGCAATCAGGTCGCTGGTGAACTGCGGCAAGCCGGACATGGCGATCATCCGGCTGTAGATATTGGCGGCGAGGATCAGGAACAGGATGGAGACGGTGATATGCCCGGTCTCGATCAGCACCTGCCAGAGGCTGCGCATATCAATCTTGCGCCGTGCCACGGCAATGATCAGCGCGCCGGCAGCCCCTGCGGCCCCGGCCTCCGCCGGGGTCAGGATGCCGCCGTAAATGCCGCCCAGGACGACGAAAATGAGCAGCCCGATGGGGAACAGCTTGACGGCGGAGGAGCGAATGGTCTCCGCCTCCATATCGCCGGAATCGATGCTTTCGCCGACGAATTTCGGCATCTTGTAGGCCATCCAGATGATGCCGATGCCCATGGCGATCGACAGGATGATGCCGGGGATGACGGCGGCCAGGAACAGAATGCCGACCGATTGTTCTGACAGGAAAGCGTAGATGATCAGCAGCAGGCTCGGGGGAATGAGCATGCCGAGAACCGACGTGCCGGCGACCACACCGACGGCGAATTTCTTGGTGTAGCCGAAGCGCGACATCTCAGGCGTCGCGATCTTGGTAAAGACCGCGGCCGAGGCGATGGAAGAACCGGTGATCGCCGCGAAGATGGCGTTGGCGGCAACCGTGGCCACACCAAGACCGCCCTTGACTTTGCGGAGCGCCCAGCGGGCGACGTCGAAGGTTTCCTTGCCGATGTCGGACGCGCCGACCAGCAGTCCCATCATGACGAACAGGGGTACAACGGCCAAAACATGGTTGCGCAGAAATTCGCTGCCCGCCTGCCACAGGGTGCGCTCGGCAATAATCGGGTTGTCTCGGATCACCCAGATGCCGAAGAAACCAAGGACGATCAACGCCGTGCCGATATGAAGGCCGAAGCCGATCAAAATCAGCATGAATAGGACCGATACAAGACCGATCACCACATTGCTGGGTTCTCCCTGGGTAAACAGATAGCCGGCGAGAGCGACCGCCGCGAAGGCCACGAGGGCGGGCCAGCCGGTTTTGGCCAGTTTTTCACTGCCGCCGCGGGCGCGCCATTCACGGATCGCGCCGACGAGGCCGTCGATTGCCTGCACTGCGAACACCAAAAACGTGAAGGCGGAGCCAAATAGCAGCATCAGTTTGAATGGCCAGATCGTCAGCACAATGCTGTTTGTGGTGCCGTCGATCTCATTCTCCACCCAGGCCGTGACAAACGGATCGTAGCTGAGCAGCGTCAGGCCGCCGAACACCGCCGCGCCCAGAAGGCAGAAAATCAGGTTCATCAAATTGCCGGAAATCGGCCGGTTGTTCATCAGCCAGCCGATATAGAGTTCGGCGCGGGTAAAGCGATTGTTGAACAGCGTATTGGGGAGCTGCAGATAAACGATCCCCAAAACAGAATAAGAGAGCATTTCCGGCACCCCGCGCAGCGGGGCGTTCAGAACATTTCGGCCGAAAATATCGGCGCAGACCAGCAGCATCATGCAGAACAACCAGACAGCCCCAAGGCTGTTCAGGCCGACCGTAATGCCGCCTAAACCACTGGTGAGCCGCCCCCAGAGGGACGGCTCACCGGTATATGTGGTTTCTGTTGTCACCGCGTGTTAACGCGGAACGGGATCAAGTTCTAAGGCTTACTTGTCCCAGTCGCGCAACGGCTTGCCGCCGCGCTTCCGGACTTCGCTCATGAACTTGGCGAGCATTTCGCGGGCGGGTACGCCTTTCGCTTCCTGCTCTTTCACCCAGTCCTGGGCCACGTTGTCCATGTTCATGGCCCAACGCTTGCGCTCTTCCGGATTCGGAATGCTGATCTTCGCACCCTTGGCCGGCAGCAGCTTGGCCAGCGAGGCCTTCTCGAAACCGATAACGGCGGCGGTTTGCTTTTTGCCGTATTCGGTGCCAAGCGTTTTCAGGACACCTTGAACATCCTTGGGCAGGCCGTTCCAACTATCCAGGTTCATGGCCAGCGCGCCACTGATCGGCGCGCCGAAATCGAACTTGGTGACGTACGGGGCCACTTCGTGCAGCTTGAACGGGATCATGCCCGTGGTGATGATGATCGCGCCATCAGCCACACCGGTTTTCATGTGGTTGTAGAAGACCGGCAGGCCCGCATCCACCGGGATCGCACCGGTGTTGCTGGTCAGCGGGGCAATGGCGCCCGGCGCCAGCAGCTTCAGGCCCTTCACATCTTCGTACTTGGTGATCGGCTTTTTGGTCATCAACTGATAGCTGTCGGCAACCTGCGCACCCAGGAAGATGGTGTTGTGTTTCTTCCATTCCTGCTTGAACGGCTCATAGCTGGCTTCCAGTTCTTCCTGAATCTGGCGCAGCATCTCCGGATCAAAGGCGGCGAAGGTTGCGTAATAGGCAACATTGTGGAGCGGCATTTTGACCGGCTCCCACAGGGTGCCGACCCAGCCCATGTCGCCGAGGCCCTGCTGGATGCCTTCGAGCGTGTTTTTAAAGTTGTAGAGCGCGCCGGCATAGGCTTCCGTCCACTTGATCGTGTGCGGGCTGCCCATGGCTTTCAGCCGCTTGTTGCTCTCCGGAACCACGTGTTCTTTGATCATCTTCACCCACGGCACCACCGGCGGGTGGGACGAGGAGGCGATGAGCTTGTATTCCTTGGCGTCCGCGGTTTGAAGGCTGAGCGCGGCAAGGCCGGCCAACGCAACTGTCGCGCCGAGAAGTTTGGATTTGAAGTGCATGATAGTCATCTCCCTTAGAAACAAATGTGAAAACTTTCCCTGATGGCCGGTTAAAACCACCCTTGAGCAAACGATTGCATATTAGGCCGAGCATTGGAATGACAAAGTGCCCGCAGCCTGTCATTTTATGGTGATCAGGAGATCAATTGGTTTCGAGTACGGGAGTGGTGACATGGCGGTGCAGACCCTTGAAGTGATCGTTTTCCCCGGCGGTTTTAACTGGCCGATCTGGGCGGCGGAGAAAATCGGCGCGTTCGAGGAAAACGGCCTCGCGATCAATCTCACCAATACGCCGAACTCGGTGGAGCAACTGACCGGTCTCATCGATGACCGCTATCACATCGGTATGACGGCGATCGACAACATCGTTGCCTACAACGAAGGCCAGGGCGCGGCAGAGACACAAAACACCTCCGACCTGTTTGCCTTCATGGGCGGGGACAACGGTTTTCTGCAATTGGTCGTGCAGGGCGATGTGAATGATTACGCTGATCTCGGAGGCCGGGAAATCTCCGTCGATGCGCTCACCACCGGCTATGCATTCGTCTTGCTGAAGATGCTGGAGCTCGGCGGGCTCAGCCGGGACGACTATCAGATCGTTCAGGCCGGCGGCGCCCTGCAGCGGTTCGAGGCGATGAAGGAAGGCACGCACGCGGCGACGCTCTTGGTGACACCGTTCGAGATTCTGGGCGGGTTCTCCGGGCTCAAAGTGCTGCAAAGCGGCATTGACGTGATCCGGCCCTACCAGGGCCTAGTCGGGGGCGCCCGGCGGTCCTGGGCCGCCCACAACGAAGACGCGGTCATCTCCTACATCAAAGCCTATCTGTCCGGGCTCGACTGGATCTATGCGTCGGAAAACCGGGATGCCGCCCTGCAAATCCTGGTGGACAATATTCCGCAGATGACCCCGGAACTGGCCGCTACGATATCCGGAAAGCTTCTGGATCCGGTCAACGGGTTTGCGCCGGCTGCCAATATCGATCTTCCCGGCGTCAGTACGGTGCTGGGCCTGCGCTCAGAATTCGGGGAGCCGCAAAAGACCCTGACCGATCCGGAGGCCTATCTTGACCTGAGCTTCTACGACAAGGCGATCAACGGCTGATCCAAGCGTCGAGGCTCACCAATCCGGAATTTATGGGAATTCTGATCAGTTCTATTCCAAGTTGATGGGCTTTCGGCTTGAAAATTGCCCCTTTGGTCACCACTTAAAACATAACTAAGTCATTGAAATAGAAGAATTTGACCATCCCGAAGATTTTCACACGACGCCGGCAATAAGGCGGCGCTGACATCTTATGGTATGTATTGCTAGAATTGGAGCGCGGCTGAGACGATAAAGATAGATATGGGAAGCTCCAAAACGCCTGAGTCCCCGTCCGAAGGGAACCTGGAAGAGATGCGCGGACGCGTCGCCAACGGCGCGCTCATCGTTCTGTCGATTATGGCGATTCCCGGCCTCTCCCTCAGTCTCTACCGGATGACGAGTATCGGCTGGCAGCCGGTGATGGGGCTCCACATCGTGGCCGCCTGCGTGGTTTGGTGCTTTGCCCTGTTCCGCCACCGCTTTTCGGCCCGGGTCAAAGGCGGCCTGATTGTCGGGATTATCTTTCTGCTCAGTATTGGCGGCTTTATGAACCTGGCGCTGAGCGGCGCTGGCTATCCCATGCTGATCGCGTCCACCGTGCTGGCAACGGTTCTCTTGGGGAGCCGGGGCGGCGTCATTGCAGCCGTTGCCGGCTTCGTCCTGATTCTGACCATGACGTATCTCTATACCAACGGCATTTTAGGCCTGCGGCTTGATCTCAATGCCTACAGCTTAACCGGCACGTCCTGGATTGCGGTGCTGGCCGGCTATGGATTGATCGCCGGCGTGACGATTGCCGGGGTGGTGGGATTGCACCGGGCGCTGATTAAATCGACTCAGGACCTGATCCGGCATCGGGATTTTCTGGATGAGGAAGTCGCCCGCCGGACTCGGGAGCTGGAGACCGAGGTTGCCGAGCGCCGGGAAGCGGAAGAGCGGCTTAAGGCGAGCGAGGAACGCTATCACACGGTTGTTGAAAACCAGACCGAACTGATCAGTAAGCTGCGTCCCGACGGCACGTTTACCTTTGCCAATGACGCCTATTGCCGGTTTGTCGGCACCAAAGAGGGCGACCTAATCGGCCAGTCGGTCTTTGACACGGTGCCAGAGGACGAGCGGCCGCCCCTTCGTGAATATTTCTTATCTTTTTCGTCTGAGCTGACCCATCAGGTCACGGAAAACGCCGTCCAGTCTCATACCGGTGAAGTCCGGATGTTCGAATGGGCAAACTCTGCGGTTCTTGATGACGATGGCAATGTTATCGAGATTCAATCTGTTGGACGCGATATTACCCAACGCAAGATCGCAGAAGCCGCGTTGGCGGAAAGCGAAGACCGGTACCACACCGTGGTGGCAAATCAGACCGAGCTGATCACCAAGTTCCAGCCCGATGGCACATTCACCTTCGTCAATGACGCTTATTGCCAGTTCGCGGACAAGTCCGAGGGCGAGCTGTTGGGTAGCTCCCTCTACGATCCGGTGCCTGAAGAGGAGCGCGAGGGACTGCGGGCCTACTTCGCTTCCTTCACCCCAGAGCTTCCGAATCAGGTAACCCAAAACGAACTGACCTCTGCCGCAGGCGAACGGCGTTTTTTTGAATGGTCCAATTCCGCTGCATTTGATGCGGACGGAAACATCGTCGAGCTTCAATCCGTGGGCCGCGACATCACGGAGCGTCGGGTCGCGGAACTGGCCCTGGCGGAGAGTGAAACGCGCTTCCGGGATTTCGCCGAAATTTCCTCGGACTGGTTCTGGGAAACGGACGACGCCCACCGGCTGACATTTTTGGCGGATCGCTTTAAGGACTCTACCGGGCTAGAGCCTGCCGCCTACATCGGCCGGAATCGCAAGGAACTGGCGGCGGAAAAAACCGACAACGCGAAATGGCGCAAGCATGCGGACCAGCTTGAAAGCCGGGAGCCCTTCCGGGATTTCCAGTACGAGTGCATCAGCGCCGGCGACGCGCAGTTGATTGTCTCGGTCAGCGGCAATCCCATGTATAACGAGTTCGGCGACTTCGTCGGTTATCGCGGCACCGCCACCAACATTACCGAGCGGCAACAGGCCCGCCGGGCGTTGGAGGAAAGCGAGCAGCGCAGCCGGTCTCTGGTCGAAATGACGCCCGACGCCATTCTGGTGGTCGAAGGCGGAAAGATCGTGTTCGTGAACCCTGCCGCCGTGCGGATTTTTGACGCGGGCCGGTCCACCAACCTGATCGGCCAAACCTTGATGGACCTGGTCCATCCGGATTACCGGATTATGGCTAACGAGCGCCGGGACGAGAATAGATCTACCGGCCGCGTCAATACCCACGAG